>NZ_JAQMYQ010000078.1:0-13229 GCF_028369275.1 Mitsuaria sp. RG | reverse complement strand
GCGGACGGCGAGTTAAGACCAAAGTAACCCGCCGTAAGGGCGGAAAGGTGAATAAGCGTCGACATCACAAATGAATGCGCATACAACTTCCAAAACAACCAAATAACCAAACAACCAAAAACCCAACTCTACTCCACTACCAAATCCCGCCCAACATCCCACCCTCCCCCAAGCGCCGCAATCAACTGCACACTCGCCACCAACCGCCCCTGCAACAACGTCAACACACTCCGCTCGTTGCTGAGCGCCGTCGTCTGCACATTGACCACATCCAGATACCCGATCAACCCCGCCTTGTACTGATTCTCGGTCAACCGCAACGACTCCCGCGCCGCGTCCAGCGCTTCCTGCCGCACCACCGCCTCGTCCCCGTACACCTTGAGCTGCACCAGGTAGTTCTCGACCTCCTTGAATCCGTCGAGCACCGTCTGCCGATACTGCGCCACGGTCTGGTCGTACACCGCCACCGTCCGGTCGACCTCGGCACTGCGCTTGCCGGCGTCAAACAGCGTCAGCGCCAGTTGCGGCCCGACCGACCAGTAACGGTTGGGCAACTCGATCCAGTTGTTGAAGCTGCTGCTGGAGTACCCCCCGTTCATGCTCAGCGACAGATCCGGGAAATACGCCGCCCGCGACACGCCGATGTTCGAGTTGGCCGCCATCACCTTGCGCTCGGCCGAGGCAATGTCGGGACGCCGCTCGAGCAACTGCGACGGCAGCGACAGCGGCACCTGCGGCAACGCCGGAATATCATTGCTCGCCGCCAGGGCAAAATCAGCCGGCGCCTTGCCCATCAACACGGCGATGGCGTTCTCGTACTGCGCCCGCTGCCAGGCCAGGTCGATCAGGTCGGCCTGGGTGCTCTTGAGCTGGGTACGCGCCTGGGCCACGGCATCCGGCCCGGCAACCCCGGCGCGGTACTGGTTCTCGTTCATCTTCAACGACCGCTCATAAGTTGCGACCGTGGCTTCAAGCAGGCGCTTCTGCGCGTCGATCACCCGCAATTGCAGGTAGTTCTGCACCAGTTCCGATTGCTGGCTCAGGCGAATGGCCGCCATGTCGGCCAGGCTGGCCTCGGCGCTGGATTCGTTGGCGTTCATGGTTTCACGCAACTTGCCCCACAGGTCGATCTCCCAGCTCACCCCGAGCTGCGCGTTGTAGGTGTCGCGGATGCCACTGCTGTTGTTCGACAGGCTGGAGCTGGAACTGCCGGTGCCCTGGGCTGAACGGTTCTTGCTGGTGGTCAGGTTCAGCGAAGGGAACAGCGAGGCACGGCTGCTGCGCACCAGCGCCTGGGCCTGGCGGTACTGCGCCTCGTACTGCGCCACCGTCTGGTTGCTGCGATTGAGCTCCTCCACCAGGGCGTCAAGCTGCTTGTCGCCATAGATCTCCCACCACGCCCCGCGGGCGATGGCGTCGGACGGATTGGCCTGGGTCCAGCCTTCGGCCTGCTTGAACTGCGCCGGGGTGCTGATTTCCGGGCGCTGGTAGTCCGGGCTCAGGGTACAGGCGCTGAGCATGGCCACGCACAACCCGGCGCTGACCAGGCGCGAACCGCGCCCGTGGGTCAGCCGCTTGAGGGCACGATGGATTCGGGTGTGGGCAAAGTTCATAGCGGGGTATCCAGGGCAGCGTCGGTGCGCACGCCGCGCCAGCGGTTGAACCGGTGGCGCAGGCGATCGAGGTACAGGTAGACCACGGGCGTGGTGTAGAGGGTGAGGATCTGGCTGAACACCAGGCCGCCGATGATGGTCAGGCCCAGCGGCTGGCGCATCTCGGCGCCCTCGGCGCGGCTGAGCAGCAGCGGCAGCGCGCCGAGGATCGCGGCCAGGGTGGTCATCAGGATCGGCCGCAGGCGCAGCAGGCAGGCGCGGCGGATCGACTCCTCCGGCGACAGGCCGTCGTGGCGCTCCAACTGCAGCGCCAGGTCGATCATCAAGATGGCGTTCTTCTTCACCACGCCGATCAGCAGGAACAGCCCGAGCAACGAGATCAGGCTGAACTCGCCACCGGTCAGGTACAGCGCCAGCAAGGCGCCGACACCGGCCGAGGGCAGCGTGGAGAGGATCGTCAGCGGGTGGATGTAGCTCTCGTAGAGGATGCCCAGCACCAGGTACACCAGCACCAGGGCGCCGAGGATCATCAGCGGCTGGCCTTCGGTGGTCTTGGTGAAGGCGTCGGCGTCGCCGCCGAGCTTGGCGATCACCGACTCGGGCAGGCCGAGCTTGGCCACCGCGCGTTCCAGCGCGGCCATGGCCTGGTCGGGGCTGTAGCCTTCGGCGACGTCGAACGAGATGTCCTCGGAGGCGAACTGCCCTTCGTGGCTGACGCGGTCGTTGGCCAGGCTGTTCTCGTAGCGGGCGAAGGTGGACAGCGGCACCCGGGCGCCGTCGGCAGTGATCACCTGCACCTGCTCCAGGGTGCTCGGGTCCCAGGCGTATTTCGGGTTGATCTCCAGCACCACCTGGTACTGGTTGAGGCTGTCATAGATGGTCGAGATCTGCCGCTGGCTGTAGGCGTTGTTCAGCACCGCGGTGACCATGTCCATGTCGATGCCCAGGCGCTTGGCCTGATCACGGTCGACCACCAGGGTCACCTGCTGGGTGCCGGCGCCGTCGTGGGCGTCGATGGCGGTCAGCTCGGGCAGCTTGCGCAGCTCGGCGGCCACCTTCGGGAACCACTCGCGCAGGGCTGCCAGGTCGCCGCTCTGCAGGGTGTAGAGGTACTGTGAGGTGCTCTGGTCGCGACCGCCACCGCCCAGTTGCAGGTCCTGGTCGGCCATCAGGTACAGACGCCCGCCGGGGATCTTCGGCAGGTCCTTGCGCAGGCGGTCGATCACCTTCTGCGCGTTCTCCTTGCGCTCGGCGATCGGTTTGAGGCGCACCAGCACGAAGGCGTTGTTGGTGCCGCTGTTGCCGCCGATGAAACCAGCGACGCTTTCCACCGCCGGGTCCTTGAGCAGGGCGCGGCGGTAGATTTCCATCTTCGGCTGCATCACGGTGAACGACAGGCCGTCGTCGCCACGGATGAAACCTTGCAGCTGGCCGGTGTCCTGCTGCGGCATCAGGGTCTTGGGCACCACCACGTACAGGGCGATGTTCAGCCCGATGGTGGCCAGCAGGCTGAACAGGGTCAGGCGCTTGTGGCGCAGCGCCCAGCCCAGGCTCTTGTCGTAGCCGGCGACCATGCGCTGGTGGATGCGGTCGCTCCAGCGTTGCAGGCGGGTCTGCTGCTGCGGGCCGTGGACCTTGAGCCAGCGCGAGCAGAGCATCGGCGTCAGCGTCAGCGACACCACCAGCGAGACGATGATCGCCGCGGCCAGGGTGATCGAGAACTCCTTGAACAGCCCGCGCACGATACCGCCCATGAACAGGATCGAGACGAACACCGCCACCAGCGAGACGTTCATCGACAGCAGGGTGAAGCCCACCTCCTGCGCACCCTTGTAGGCGGCGCGCATGGGGTTTTCGCCGTTCTCGATATGCCGCGAGATGTTCTCCAGCACCACGATGGCGTCGTCCACCACCAGGCCGGTGGCGAGAATCAGCGCCATCAGCGACAGGTTGTTCAGCGAGAACCCGCACAGGTACATGACCGCGAAGGTGCCCACCAGCGACACCGGCACCGCCAGGCTCGGGATCAGCGAGGCGCGCAGGTTGCCGAGAAACAGGTAGACCACCAGGATCACCAGCACCACGGCGATCAGCAGGGTGTGCTCGGCCTCCTTCAGGGTGGCCTTGATCACCGGCGAGCGGTCCATGGCCACGTTGAGCTTGACGCTGGCCGGCAGCAGCGACTGCAAGGCCGGCAGCTCGGCCTTGATCTGCTCGACGGTCTGGATGATGTTGGCGTTGGTCTGGCGGTTGACCACCAGCAGCACCGCGCTCTCATCGTTGAAGAAGCCGCTGTTGTAGCGGTTCTCCACGCCATCGCTGACCTTGGCCACGTCGGACAGGCGCAGGATCGCGCCGTTCTGCTGGCGGATCACCAGCGGCTTGTAGTCCTCGGCGGTCTCCAGCTGGTCGTTGGCGCGCACCTGCCAGTTGCGCTCATGGTCTTCGACGAAGCCCATGGGCCGGCGCTGGTTGGCGTTGGCCACCGCATTGCGCACGTCGTCCAGGGACAGGCCGTACTGGTTGAGCAGCTGCGGTTCCAGCTCGATGCGCACCGCCGGCAGCGAGCTGCCGCCGATCTGCACCTCCCCTACCCCGCTGACCTGCGCCAGGCTCTGGGACAGGATGGTGTCGGCCAGGTCGTAGAGCTTGCCCTTGGACAGCACGTCCGAGGTCAGCGACAGCACCATGATCGGCGCCTGGGACGGGTTGATCTTCTTGTAGGTGGGCATGCTGCGCATGCCGCTGGGCAGCAGGTTGCGGGTGGCGTTGATCGCCGCCTGCACCTCGCGCGCCGCGCCGTCGATGTCGCGGCCCAGCTCGAAGCCGATGATCACCCGGGTCGAGCCCTGGTTGGAGCTGCTGGTCAGGGTGGTGACGCCGGCGATGGCGCCAAGCTTGCGCTCCAGCGGCGTGGCCACGGTGGAGGCCATGACCTCCGGGCTGGCGCCGGGCAGGCTGGCCTGCACCACGATCACCGGGAAATCCATCTGCGGCAGCGGCGACACCGGCAGCAGGCCGAAGCTCACCCCGCCCAGCAGCATGATCGCCAGGCTCAGCAGCATGGTGGCTACCGGCCGGCGGATAAAGGGTCCGGACAGGTTCATGCTTCGGCCTGCCGCGCATCGTCAGCCGGGCGCCAGCGGCGCGCCAGGCGGTCGAAGTACAGGTAGATGACCGGCGTGGTGAACAGCGTCAGCACCTGGCTGACCAACAAGCCGCCGACCATCACCAGGCCCAGCGGCTGGCGCAGCTCGGCGCCGGAGCCGGTGGCGAGCATCAGCGGCATGGCGCCGAACAGCGCGGCCAGGGTGGTCATCAGGATCGGCCGGAAGCGCAGCAGCGCCGCCTGGTAGATCGCGTCACGTGGGCTCATGCCCTGGTGGCGCTCGGCCTCCAGGGCGAAGTCGATCATCATGATCGCGTTCTTCTTGACGATGCCGATCAGCAGGATGATGCCGATGATGGCGATCATGCCCAGGTCGTTGCCGCTCAGCAGCAACGCCAGCAAGGCCCCCACCGCCGCAGACGGCAATGTGGAGAGGATGGTCACCGGGTGGATGTAGCTCTCGTAGAGCACGCCCAGCACGATGTACATGGTCACCACCGCGGCCAGGATCAGCAGCAAGGTGCTCGACAGCGAGGCCTGGAACGCCTCGGCGGCGCCCTGGAAGCGGGTCTGTACACCGATCGGCATGCCGATGTCCTGCTGCACCTGCTCGATCACCTTGACCGCCTCGCCCAGGGACGCGCCATGAGCCAGGTTGAACGACATCATCACCGCCGGGAATTGGCCGATGTGCGAGATCGCCAGCTGGGCCTGGCGCTGCTCGATGCGCGCCAGGGCCGACAGCCGCACCTGACCGCCGTCGGTGGCCTTGACGTGGATCGATTCCAGGGCCTGCGGGCCGAGGCTGGCCGCGGTCTGCGACTGCAGTACCACGCGGTACTGGCTGGCCTGGGTGTAGATGGTCGAGATCTGCCGCTGGCCGAAGGCGTCATACAGCGCGTTGGTGATCTGCGCCACGGTAATCCCCAGGCGACTGGCCATATCGCGGTCGATCACCAGGAATACCTGCAGGCCCTGATCCTGCAAGTCGCTGGCCACGTCCTGCAGTTCGGGACGGTCCTTGAGCGCCTGCACCAGCTTGCCGCTCCATTCGGCGAGCATGTCGGCATCCGGCGAGCTCAGGCTGAACTGGTACTGGGTGCGGCTGACCCGGTCCTCGATGCTCAGGTCCTGCACCGGCTGCATGAACAGGCGGATGCCGACCAGCCTGTCGAGCTGCGGCTGCAGGCGGTTGATCACCTCGGCGGCGGTGACGTCGCGCTCGCCGTGAGGCTTGAGGTTGATCAGCAGGCGGCCGCTGTTGAGGGTGGCGTTGTCGCCGTCCACGCCTATATACGAGGACAGGCTCTGTACCGCCGGGTCCTGCAGGATCACCTTGGCCAGCGATTGCTGGCGCTCGCTCATGGCGGCGAACGAGGTCGATTGCGGCGCCTCGGAGATGCCCTGGATGACCCCGGTGTCCTGGGCCGGGAAGAAGCCCTTGGGCACCATCAGGTACAGCACCACGGTCAGTGCCAGGGTGGCCACGGCCACCAGCAGGGTTAGCGGCTGGCGCTCGAGCACCCAGGTCAGGGTGGTGCCGTAGTGCTTGATCAGCCAGTCGATCCAGGCACCGCTGGCGCGGTAGAAGCGGCCTTGTTCCTCTTCCTTGGGTTCGCGCTTGAGCAGGCGCGCGCACATCATCGGCGTCAAGGTCAGCGACACCACCAGGGAAATCAGGATGGCCACCGCCAGGGTGATGGCGAACTCGCGGAACAGCCGCCCGACCACATCGGCCATGAACAGCAGCGGAATCAGCACGGCGATCAGCGAGAAAGTCAGCGAGATCAGGGTGAAACCAATCTGCTTGGCGCCCTTGAGCGCGGCCTGCATGGGTGTTTCGCCCTCCTCGATGTGCCGGGAGATGTTCTCCAGCATGACGATGGCATCGTCCACCACGAAACCGGTGGCGATGGTCAGGGCCATCAAGGTGAGGTTGTTGACCGAAAAACCCGCCAGGTACATCACCCCGAAGGTGCCGATCAGTGACAGCGGCACGGCGATGGAGGGGATGATGGTGGCGCTGAAGCGGCGCAGGAAGACGAAGGTGACCATCACCACCAGGGCGATGGCGAACAGCAACTCGTGCTGCACATCGCGCACGGCGGCGCGGATGGTCTGGGTGCGGTCGGTGAGCACGCTGACATCCAGGCCCGCCGGCAGGTTGTCGGTGATCGACGGCAGCAGTTCCTTGATCCGGTCGACCACCTCGATGACGTTGGCGCCGGGCTGGCGCTGGATGTTCAGCAGCACCGCCTCGTTCTGGTTGGCCCAGGCGGCCAGCCGTTCGTTCTCGGCGCCGTCGACGATCTCGGCGACGTCCTTCAGGCGCAGCGGCGCGCCATTGCTGTACTTGAGGATGAGGTTGGCGTATTCCTCGGGCGAGCGCAGCTGGTCGTTGGCGTCGAGCATCGACACCCGGGTCGGGCCATCGAAGTTGCCCTTGGGCTGGTTGACGTTGGAGGCGCCGATCAAGGTACGCACGTCGTCCAGGTTCAGGCCGTTGGCGGCCAGGGCGTCGACGTTGACCTTGATCCGCACGGCCTGGCGCTGGCCGCCGGCGATGCTGACCATGCCGACGCCGCTGATCTGGGCGATCTTCTGCGCCACGCGGGTGTCGACCAGGTCGTTGAGCTTGGGCAGCGGCATGGTCTTCGAGGAAATGGCCAGGGTCAGCACCGGGGTGTCGGCCGGGTTGACCTTGTTGTACACCGGCGGCGCCGGCAGGTCGCTGGGCAGCAGGTTGCTGGCGGCGTTGATCGCGGCCTGCACCTGCTGCTCGGCGACATCCATGTTCATGTCGAGGTTGAAGCGCAGGGTCAGTACCGAGGCGCCGCCGGAGCTGGTCGAGGCCATCTGCTCCAGGCCCGGCATCTGCCCGAACTGGCGTTCCAGCGGCGCGGTGACGGCACTGGTCATCACCTGCGGGCTGGCGCCGGGGTACAGGGTCATGACGCGGATGGTCGGGTAGTCGACCTGGGGCAAGGCCGCCACCGGCAGCAGCTTGTAGGCGATCAGGCCGGCCAGGACGATGGCCAGCATGCTCAGCGTGGTAGCGACCGGCCGCAGGATGAACAGGCGCGAAAGGTTCATGCGCCCGCCTTGGTGCCTGGTTCAGCGGCCTGGGCCGAGCCCTTGGCGCCCTGCCCCTGCAGGTGCTGGCCAGGGGTGGTCGGCACTTGCGAGCTATCCTCGACCACATCGACCTTGGTGCCTTCGCGCAGGCGGTCGGTGCCTTCCAGCACCAGGCGCTCGCCAGCGGCCAGGCCCTCGACGATCACCGTGTTCTCGCCATCGCTGGCGCCGACCTTGAGCTTGCGCACGTTGATGGTGTTCTCGGCGTTGACCACATAGGCGAAGGTGCCGTCGTTGCCGAACTGGATCGCCGCGGCCGGAGCCAGCACCACCTGCTTGAGGGTGTCGGCCAGCAGGCGCACGTTGACGAACTGGTTGGGGAACAGCGCATGGTCGGTGTTCTGGAAGGTGCCCTTGAACTTCAGGGTGCCGGTGGCGACGTCGATCTGGTTGTCGAGGCTGCCCAGCACGCCGGTGGACTGCAGCTTCTGATCGCCCCGGTCCCAGGCCTCGACCGGCAGGCTGGCGCCGCTGCGGTAGCGGGCCAGGACGGTGTCGAGCTGGGTTTCCGGCAGGGTGAAGGCGACGCTGATCGGCTGGGTCTGGGTGATGACCACCAGCGCCGTGGTGTCGTTGGCCGCCACCAGGTTGCCCAGGTCCAGCTGGCGCAGGCCCACGCGGCCGTTGATCGGTGCGCGGATCTGGGTGAATTCGAGGTTCAGGCGAGCGTCGTTGACCTGGGCCTGATTGGTCTTGACCAGTCCCTGGAACTGACCGACCTGGGCTTCGGCGGTGTCGAGGGTCTGCTTGGCGATGCTGTCCTCGGCGTACAGGCCTTTATAGCGAGCCAGGTCGACCTGGGCGTTCTTCAGCTGCGCCTGGTTCTGCGCCAGGGTGCCTTCGGCCTGCTGCAGGGCGATGCGATAGGAACGTGGGTCGATCTCGGCGAGCAGGTCGCCTGCCTTGACCTGCTGACCTTCCTTGAAGTGGACCTTGACCAGCTCGCCGGCGACCCGGCTGCGCACGTTGACCGTGTTGGTCGCGGTGACGGTGCCGAGGGCCTTGTAGTACAGCGGGAAGTCCCCGACACGCACGGGTTCGACCCGTACCGGCACCGCCTCGGTGGAGGCACCGAAGCCCGGTCGCCCGCCCTTGCCCGGTCGGTGCCCGGCGTCCTCCTTGTGGACGGTCGCTGCGGGCCACAGCCACCAGGCCAGCAGGGCCACCAGCAGCAGGATCAGCAGGCCGAACAGCCAGCGACGAGGGGAACGGGAATTGGAGGCTTGCATGGGTCGAACGAACCTTGTTCAGAGAAAGACGGCGTGGAGAGCGTGAACGATAAGCACTGGCATCGCTTTAGCAAAGGGGCTTTACCAGTGCTTTACCTTCGGCTGACGTTGGCAAAGGGGTGAACTTTAAATGAAAACGGCCTGGAACAGGGTCCAGGCCGTTACAGGGTGTAACCCCTGGGGGGGCTTCGCCCCTTTCGCGGCACAAGGCCGCTCCTACAGGAATCAGCGTTTTCTGTAGGAGCGGCCTTGTGCCGCGAAAGGGCCGCAAGGCGGCCCCAGCGTCACTTACTTCAGGACAGCCAGCGCCGCCTCGTAGTTCGGCTCGTCGGCGATTTCGCCCACCAGCTCGCTGTGCAGCACCTTGTCGTTTTCGTCCAGCACCACCACGGCGCGGGCGGCCAGCCCGGCCAGCGGGCCGTCGGCAATGGCCACACCGTAGTTTTCCAGGAACTCGCGGCCACGCAGGGTCGACAGGTTCTTCACGTTCTCCAGGCCTTCGGCGCCGCAGAAGCGCGCCTGGGCGAACGGCAGGTCGGCGGAGATGCACAGCACCACGGTGTTGGCCAGATCACCTGCCTTCTTGTTGAAGGTACGCACCGAGGTAGCGCAGGTCGGGGTGTCGACGCTCGGGAAGATGTTCAGCACCTTGCGCTTGCCGGCGAAGTCGGCCAGCGACTTGTTCGACAGGTCGCCAGCGACCAGGGAGAAGGCAGGTGCCGCGGCGCCTTGCTTCGGCAGTTCACCGCTGACCTGAACCGGGTTGCCTTTGAGAGTCACTTGAGCCATGGCGGAAATCCTTATGCGGGGTTGGAAAAGGACTCAGAGTTAACCATGAAGGAACGCAAGTGCCTATGGGCAAAGATGAAATTGTCCTACGTTCGGGCAATTCCTGTAGACAAACGCCCGGGTGACTGGCGTCGACCCGGGCGCTTTTCTTACGTGACGGGACTCAGGCCAGCAGGCCGTACACCACCGAGGTCAGGGCCACCAGGCCGACGACCACCACGAACAGGTTGGACAGCGCGCCGCTGTACTTGCGCATCGATGGCACGCGACGGATGGCGTACATCGGCATCAGGAACAGCAGCACGGCGATGATCGGGCCGCCGAGGGATTCGATCATGCCGAGGATGCTCGGGTTGAGGGTGGCGACGATCCAGCACACCACCAGCATCAGCGCGGCGACGATGCGGTCCAGGGCCTTGGCACCCGGGCGCATGCCGGACTTGACGATCATGCCCTTCAGGCCCTCGCTGGCACCGATGTAGTGGCCCAGGAACGACTTGGCGATGGCGATGAAGGCGATCAGGGGCGCGGCGAAGGCGATGGCCGGCTGCTCGAAGTGGTTGGCCAGGTACGACAGGATCGACAGGTTCTGCGCCTTGGCCTCGGCCAGCTGGGCACTGCTCAGGGTCAGCACGCAGCTGAACACGAAGAACAGCACCATCAGCACCATCAGCAGGTGCGCGCGACGCAGGATCTGGCCGCTGCGCTCATCGGCGTGCTCGCTGTAGCGGCGTTTCTGGTCGACGGCGAAAGCCGAGATGATCGGCGAATGGTTGAACGAGAACACCATCACCGGAATCGCCAGCCACACGGTGTGCAGGAAGGCCGAGCCCGACGGCACCTGGGTGGCGGTGTCGAGGATACCGCCGGTCCAGTGCGGCACCAGGTACAGGGCCAGCAGCGCCAGGGCAACGATGAACGGGTAGACCAGCAGGCTCATGACCTTGACCGTGGCCTGTTCGCCGCAGCGCACGATGGCCAGCAGGCCGAGGATCAGCACGAACGACAGGATCGCCCGCGGTGGCGGCGCGATGTGCAGCTGGTGCTCCATGAAGCTGCTGACGGTGTTGGTCAGCGCCACGCTGTAGATCAGCAGGATCGGGAAGATGGCGAAGAAGTACAGGACGGTGATCAGCGCGCCGGCGGTGATGCCGAAATGCTCCTCGACCACTTCAGTGATGTCGCCGCCCTTGCTGCCGGAGAGCACGAAGCGGGTCAGCCCGCGGTGGGCGAAGTAGGTCATGGGGAAGGCCAGCAAGGCCAGGACCAGCAGCGGCCAGAAACCGCCAAGGCCGGCGTTGATGGGCAGGAACAGGGTTCCGGCGCCGATGGCCGTGCCGAACAGGCCCAGCATCCAGGTGGTGTCTTGACGCGACCAGCTGCCGAGGGTGGCGGGGGTCGATTCTACAAAGCGTTGTTCAACGCTTGGGGCCTGCTCATTCATTCCGGGTGACGCTCCACTCGCAAGACTGCAACAGGCTGAGAATGGCGAAATAGACGATTCGCCCAACTCAACCGGGGAAGAGGGGCGCGATTGTGCATGCAAAGGTTGCACTTGGGGAAGCCCCGTCCGAGGGACGGTTGCACTTGTCTTTACAAGCAGGTTGTGCTGGAGGGGCTGCTTCGCAGCCCTTTCGCGGCACAAGGCCGCTCCTACAGAGAAACGCAACCTCCCTGTAGGAGCGGCCTTGTGCCGCGAAAGGGCCGCAGAGCGGCCCCTGGCAGGTTACCGCTGAACGGCGGCAAACGCCTCGGCCACCTGGCGCAGGTTGGCCGGACGCAGCCCGGACATGCACACCCGGCCGCTGTCGATCAGGTACACGCCGAACTCGTCACGCAGACGGCGCACCTGCTCCACGCTGAAGCCGGTGTAGCTGAACATGCCGCGCTGGCGCAGGAAGAACTGGAAGTCCTGGCCCGGCAGCAGCTCGCCGAGCAGGTCGACCAGGCCCTGGCGCATATCGAGGATACGCTTGCGCATCACCTCCACTTCCGCCGCCCACTGGGCATTGAGCGCAGCGTCGCCGAGCACGCCGGCCACCAGCTGGGCGCCGAACGCGGGCGGGCTGGAGTAGTTGCGGCGCACGGTGGCCTTGAGCTGGCCGAGCACGCTGGAGGCGGTGGCGGCATCGTCGCAGACCACCGACAGGCCCCCTACCCGCTCGCCGTACAGCGAGAAGATCTTCGAGAACGAGTTGCTGACCAGGCACGGCACGCCGGCACGGGCCATCTCGCGGATGGCGTAGGCGTCTTCCACCAGGCCTTCACCGAAGCCCTGGTAGGCGATGTCGAGGAACGGAATCAGCTGGCGCGCCTTGACCACCTCGACCACCTGCTGCCACTGCTGCTGGTTCAGGTCGACGCCGGTGGGGTTGTGGCAGCACGGGTGCAGCAGGACGATGCTGTTGGCCGGCAGGGTCTGCAGGGTGGCGAGCATGCCGGCGAAATCGACGCCACGGCTGGCGGTGTCGAAGTACGGGTAGCTGTGCACCTTGAAGCCCGCGCCTTCGAAGATCGCCCGGTGGTTGTCCCAGGTCGGGTTGCTCACCCACACCTCGGAGCCCGGGAAGTAGCGCTTGAGGAAGTCGGCGCCGACTTTCAGCGCGCCGGAACCGCCGACGGTCTGCACGGTGGCCACGCGGCCATCGGCCACAGCCGGGTGATCTGCGCCGAACAGCAGCGCCTGGATCGCCTGGCGGTAGGCGGCCAGGCCTTCCATCGGCAGGTACAGCGAGGCTTCATGGGGCTGACCGGCCAGGCGCTTCTCCACCTCGCCCACCGCCGCCAGCTGCGGCACCACGCCGGCTTCGTCGTAGTACAGGCCGATACTCAGGTTGACCTTGTCGGCGCGCGGGTCGGCCTTGAAGGTTTCCATCAGCGAGAGGATCGGGTCGCCGGCATAGGCATCGACATGTTTGAACACAGCGTGCAGCTCCTTGGAAATCAGGACAGTTCAGGGAAGTCTCCAGCGAGGATACCCGCAGTGGGGCGTCAGGAACATCACCGATGTGCAAGGAGTCGATGCAGGGGTGCACGAGGGAGCGTTACGACGCAAAGACATTTCCCACATCAATTACGGAAACGGATGAATAGGCACCCTCTGTGGCGGCCTGCCATTGTCGCTATTGATTTTCTGAGTACGACTGGAGAGTTGTAGCGCTCTTTAGACCGAGCGCCGCCCGCGCGGCGCATCGCGGCACAAGGCCGCTCCTACATCTGTTTCGGGCCAGTCAATCCTGTGCAATTGCCTGGGCCGCCTTGTTGGCTCGACGCGCTTTCAGCGTGGGCACTGCTGCCACTCCACCTGTCTCAAGATATGCGCCAAGGCGGGCAACCATTGCCTGACAGGTTCGG
>NZ_JAQMYQ010000077.1:0-13579 GCF_028369275.1 Mitsuaria sp. RG | reverse complement strand
CCGTGCAACGGCCCCTGAATCCGCCTGACGGCACTGGCACTTCATTCAATCCCGGATTACTGTACGCACATACAGTAATCCGGTCTTCCATCATGAAACCAGCCCCCATTCGCGGCCGCGGCACCGCCGACAACCCCCACAACCGCTTCGCCCCGAGCGTTTCAGTGGCCGAGGACGATGGCTGGTACCAGGAAGTCCCACTCACCCAGGGCACCGAGGTGCGGATCGAGACGGCCAAGACCATCATCGCCCGCAACACCTCCCCCGACCTGCCCTTCGACCGTTCCATCAACCCCTACCGCGGTTGCGAGCACGGCTGCATCTACTGCTATGCGCGCCCCAGCCATGCCTACTGGGACCTCTCTCCCGGTCTCGATTTCGAAACCAGGCTGATCGCCAAGACCAATGCCGCCGAAGTGCTCGAGCAGCAACTGAGCAAGCCGGGATACGTCTGTGCGCCGATCAACCTGGGTTCGAACACCGATCCCTACCAGCCCATCGAGCGTGAGCACCAGCTCACCCGGCGTCTGCTAGAGGTGCTGCTGCGCTACCGCCACCCGGTAACCATCGTCACCAAGGGCTCGCTGGTATTGCGCGACCTCGACCTTCTGAGCGAACTGGCCAGCCAGCGCCTGGCGCGGGTGATGATCAGCCTCACCACTCTCGACGATGAACTCAAGCGCACCCTCGAACCCCGCGCGGCCGCTCCGAAGGCGCGCCTGCGGGCGATCCGCGTGTTGCGTGAGGCCGGCGTTCCGGTGGGTGTACTGTGTTCGCCGATGATCCCGATGATCAACGACAGCGAGCTGGAGCACCTGCTGGAGGCGGCGAAGGAAGCCGGCGCGCAGAGCGCGGCCTACATGATGCTGCGCCTGCCGCTGGAGGTGGCGCCGCTGTTCGAACAGTGGCTGCACGATCACTACCCGCAGCGGGCCGCGCATGTGCTGAGCCTGATCCGCCAGAGCCGGGGGGGCGAGTTGTATGACAGCCGTTTCGGCGCTCGGATGCGCGGCGAGGGAGTGTTCGCCGAGCTGTTGGCCCAGCGCTTTCGCAAGGCGGCCAGGCGGTTGGGGTTCGAGGGGCGTGAGGACCTGCAGCTCGATTGCAGCGCTTTCTGCGTCCCCGGCGCACAGATGGCGCTGTTCTAGCAGCGCAATCTCTTTGTCCGAGAGCTATAAGTACAACTAACACAACCCAACAATTTCACTCATGAAGCTTGGCATCTGATGCTTTTTTGCTATTATCCAGTGCTCCCCTCGCCAATCCAGAACGCCCGTTCTAGAGCCAGCGCAATTAAGTTTCAGTTAAGTTTCCTACGCTAGCGTGAGTCATGAGTCAGCAGTGACTGTGATTATTTACCCGTGCGCGTCATCTAAATCCCCGCGTCCCCCCAATCTTTCCCCGGTAACATGGAATTCACTTTCAAACCGTCAAGAGGATGAATCATGCCCGTCAAGGACCCATCCAAGGTTGTCCCGGCCGCACCCGCCGAAAGCGCCGATGCCGCCCTCAAGCATATCGTCGACGGCTTCCTGCGGTTCCACACCGAAGTCTTCCCCGAACAGCAAGAGCTGTTCAAGAAACTGGCCACCGCGCAGAAGCCGCGCGCCATGTTCATCACCTGCGCTGACTCGCGCATCGTGCCTGAGCTGATCACCCAGAGCTCGCCGGGCGACCTGTTCGTCACCCGTAACGTCGGCAACGTCGTGCCACCGTATGGCCAGATGAACGGCGGTGTGTCGAGTGCCATCGAATACGCGGTGCTGGCGCTGGGCGTGCACCACATCATCGTCTGCGGCCACTCCGACTGCGGCGCCATGCGCGCGGTGCTCAACCCGCAGTCGCTGGCCAAGATGCCGACCGTTTCCGCCTGGCTGCGTCACGCCGAGGTAGCGCGGACCGTGATCGAGGACAACTGCTCCTGCGGCAGCGAGCACGAGAGCATGCAACTGGTGACCAAGGAAAACGTCATCGCCCAGTTGCACCACCTGCGTACCCATCCGTCGGTCGCTTCGCGCCTGGCCGCCGGACAGCTGCATATCCACGGCTGGATCTACGACATCGAAACCAGCCAGATCGAAGCCTACGATGCCGCCAGCGATCGCTTCCTGCCGCTGACCGCAGGTGAGCCGATCCCCTCTGCCACACCGAGAGGCCGCTACTAAGCGACCCGAACACGCTGAACAAGCCTTGATTGCCGGCTGCACCCGATGGGTGCGGCGCGGCCTTCGCCTGCCTTGAATCTCCCTGAATACCTTGCCGGCACACCCGCTGGCGGCCCGCGCCTGCGCGTCATTCAGGGTTCCCCGTGCTAGCGGCCAGCGGAATGGCCGTGAATCTAGAAAGGAGCTACATGGTGAACATGACACAGATAAAGGCGGCCCTGCCGCGCGAGTTGCTGGCTTCGGTGGTGGTCTTCCTGGTCGCCCTGCCATTGTGCATGGGCATTGCCATTGCCTCGGGCATGCCACCGGCCAAAGGACTGATCACCGGGATCATCGGCGGTATCGTGGTGGGCTTTCTCGCCGGCTCGCCGTTGCAGGTCAGCGGCCCGGCGGCCGGCCTGGCGGTGCTGGTGTTCGAACTGGTGCGCCAACATGGCGTGGCCATGCTCGGGCCGATCCTGTTGCTGGCCGGATTGCTGCAGCTGCTGGCCGGGCGCCTGCGCCTGGGTTGCTGGTTCCGGGTCACGGCGCCGGCGGTGGTGTACGGTATGTTGGCCGGGATCGGCGTGCTGATCGTGCTGTCCCAAGTGCATGTGATGTTCGATACGGCGCCTCAGCCCTCGGGTGTGGATAACCTGCTGGGCTTCCCGGCGACGCTGGCTTCGGCCCTGCCGCTGGAAAGCGCGGGCAATGGTTGGCAGGCCGGTGCGCTTGGGCTGGGTACTATCGCCATCATGTGGGGCTGGGAGCGCCTGCGCCCGCAGCGCCTGCGCTTCATTCCCGGAGCCCTGCTCGGGGTGGCGGCAATGACCGCCGTCAGCCTGTGGCTGGCGCTGCCGGTCAACCGTGTGCAGGTGCCGGCCGATCTGTCCGAAGCCATCGACTGGCTGCGTCCGGATGACCTGCTCAAGCTCGCCGACCCGACCCTGCTGGTGGCGGCCTTCGCTCTGGCCTTCATCGCCAGCGCCGAGACCTTGCTGTCCGCTGCCGCCGTCGACCGCATGCACAGCGGCCAGCGTTCGGACTTCGACCGGGAGCTGTCGGCGCAGGGCATTGGCAACATGCTCTGCGGGGTGCTGGGTGCGCTGCCGATGACCGGGGTGATCGTGCGCAGCTCGGCCAACGTCCAGGCCGGCGCCCAGACTCGGGCCTCGGCGATATTCCATGGGCTCTGGCTGCTGGCCTTCGTGGTGGCGCTGAGTAGCTTGCTGCAGCAGATCCCGGTGGCCAGCCTGGCTGGGGTGCTGGTCTATACCGGCGTGAAGCTGGTGGACTTCAAGGCGTTCCGTGGCCTGGGCCGCTATGGGCGGATGCCGATGTTCACCTATGCGGCGACGGCACTGGCGATCATCTTTACCGACCTGTTGACCGGCGTATTGCTGGGCTTTGCCCTGACCCTGCTGAAGCTGGCACTGAAGGCGGCGCGGTTGAAGATCAACCTGGTGGCGTTGGGTACGCCGGGGCACATGGAACTGCGCCTGAGTGGGGCGGCGACCTTCCTCAAGGTGCCGGCGCTGACCCAGGTGCTTGATACCGTGCCGGAGGGGACGACATTGCATGTGCCGCTGGGCAACCTGAGCTATATCGACCATTCCTGCCTGGAGTTGCTCGAGGACTGGGGGCGCAGCGGCGCGGCCAAGGGCTCGCGGCTGGTGCTGGAGCAGCGGCGTCTGAAGCGGCGGGTCGAGGGAAGGTTGCGGACTACGGCGGGGGTCGGGGTTTAGTCTGTCAGATTGCAGGGGCCGCTTTGCGGCCCTTTCGCGGCACAAGGCCGCTCCTACAAGAGATCGCGTTCCCTTGTAGGAGCGGCCTTGTGCTGCGAAAGGGCTGCGCAGCAGCCCCGGCGATTTCGAACGTTGCTCAGGCCGACTGCCCCAATTCCACACCAAGCTGGCGCGACAGGCACGGCCAGCGTTTCCACGCGTTGCCGGTTTCCGGGCTCGACAGCTTGTCGCGGTAGACCTCCACCGATTCCACGGCGAAGCTCTCCTCATCGAGCATCTTGTCCACCGAATGGTGCACCACCTCATCCAGCTGGTTGGCAAACGTCTCGCCGATCAGCTGATGGGCGATCAGGTTGGCGACCGTGGTATCCACCGGAATCAGCGGCTGCTGGAAGTGGCGGATGTACAGGTCGTTGACCTCCTCGACCAGACGATGCGCCAGGTAGGCCTCGTCCAGCAGGCAATCCAGCCCGACCTGCCCCGCCATCACGCTCGGCGGCTGCAGGAAGTAGGCCTCGGCAATCTTCAGTACCGGTTTGATCTGCGTCTCGATGCCTGCTTCGAGCGCCACGTTGTGCGCGGCCTCGAGCAGTTCCGGAACCTCGTTGATGTAGGCGCCGACGAAGCGCGCCAAGGTACCCTGGGCATCCTGCTGGGGTAGTTGGATCGATGGATGCAGGTGTGGCAGTTGCAGTTCGAGGCGGGCTTTCAGTTGGCCTGTGCGGCTCTCATGTTGATGGGCGTTTTCGATCTGCTCGCGTACAGCAGCGATGTTCATGACAACTCCAGGGGCATGGCGTTACAAACGGAAGACACTAAGTTAGCTTGCTTACGAGAATGGCTAAGACGCATTTGTTATATCTCTGAGGCACGTGTAGGAAATTGGCTATATCAATGTGCCATTATTGTGCCCCGGCCCAGCATTCATGCGGCTTTCAGCGCAAACGTTTGGTTGAGTGAAGATCATTTCAAGTGCTGCGTTGCGCACCATTGGTCGGTGTCTATACTCCGGGTGAAACGTGATTCGTTGATGAGGCCCGACTGCCTTAAGCAGGGGGCTCGGTCGTCGAAGCCAGGCAGTCTTGGCCACCGTTCCCCCCTTTGTCGTAGCAGGTCGTCCACGCCTCCGGGACTACAAGAACGATAAGGGGAACCCGCAATGATGCGACATCCACATGTCTGGATGGGCCTGTTGCTGTGGTCGGTTTTCGGTCAGGCACAGGCAGCATGGACGGTGAACATGGCGCCCGGGGCGACGGAAGTCTCCCACGCAGTGTTCGACCTGCACATGACCATCTTCTGGATCTGCGTGATCATCGGCATCGTGGTGTTCGGCGCGATGTTCTGGTCGATGGTCATCCACCGCCGCTCGACCGGGCAAAAGGCTGCGCACTTCCATGAGCACACCTGGGTCGAGATCCTCTGGACCGTGGTCCCTTTCCTGATCCTGGTGGTGATGGCCATCCCGGCCACCAAGACCCTGATCGACATCTACGACGCCAGCGAGTCCGACATCGACATCCAGGTCACCGGCTACCAGTGGAAGTGGCACTACAAGTACCTGGGCCAGGACGTCGAGTTCTTCAGCAACCTGGCCACCCCCGCCGAACAGATCCACAACAAGTCGCCGAAGGACGAGCACTACCTGCTCGAGGTCGACCAGCCGCTGGTGTTGCCGGTGGGCGCCAAGGTGCGCTTCCTGGTGACCGCCGCCGACGTCATCCATTCCTGGTGGGTACCGGCCTTCGCGGTCAAGCGCGACGCTATCCCCGGCTTCGTCAACGAGGCCTGGACCCGGGTCGAGAAGCCGGGCATCTACCGTGGCCAGTGCACCGAGCTGTGCGGCAAGGACCACGGTTTCATGCCGGTGGTGGTCGAGGTGAAGTCCAAGGCCGACTACGACACCTGGCTCGGCGAGCGCAAGGCCGAGGCGGCCAAGCTCAAGGAACTGACCAGCAAGGAATGGACCCTCGAAGAGCTGGTCGCCCGCGGCGACAAGGTCTACCACACCACCTGCGTGGCCTGTCACCAGGCCGAAGGCCAGGGCCTGCCGCCGATGTTCCCGGCGCTCAAGGGCTCGAAGATCGCCACCGGGCCCAAGGACGCCCACCTGGGCATCGTCTTCCACGGCAAGCCCGGCACCGCCATGGCGGCGTTCGGCAAGCAGCTTTCGGAAGTCGATATCGCCGCCGTGGTCACCTACGAGCGCAATGCCTGGGGCAACAACAAGGGCGACATGGTCACGCCGAAGGACGTGCTGGCGCTCAAGCAGGCCGAAGCGCAATGAGCCGGGCTAGACACGGCAGTCAGTGGATTGCAGGAGACAGGACATGAGTGCAGTGATCGACGACCACGCCCACGGTCATGAACACGCCCACGGCCCGGCCAAGGGCCTGATGCGCTGGGTGCTGACCACCAACCACAAGGACATCGGCACGATGTACCTGTGGTTCGCCTTCAGCATGTTCCTGCTCGGCGGCTCGTTCGCCATGGTGATCCGCGCCGAGCTGTTCCAGCCCGGCCTGCAGATCGTGGAACCGGCGTTCTTCAACCAGATGACCACCATGCACGGGCTGATCATGGTGTTCGGCGCGGTGATGCCGGCCTTCGTCGGCCTGGCCAACTGGATGATCCCGCTGATGATCGGCGCGCCGGACATGGCCCTGCCGCGGATGAACAACTTCAGCTTCTGGCTGCTGCCGGCGGCGTTCCTGCTGCTGGTCTCGACCCTGTTCAGCCCCGGCGGCGGGCCGAACTTCGGCTGGACCTTCTACGCCCCGCTGTCGACCACCTACGCCCCGGCCAGCGTGACCTTCTTCATTTTCGCCATCCACCTGATGGGCATCAGCTCGATCATGGGCGCGATCAACGTGATCGCCACCATCCTCAACCTGCGCGCCCCGGGCATGACCCTGATGAAGATGCCGCTGTTCGTCTGGACCTGGCTGATCACCGCGTTCCTGCTGATCGCGGTGATGCCGGTGCTGGCCGGCGTGGTGACCATGATGCTGATGGACATCCACTTCGGCACCAGCTTTTTCAGCGCCGCCGGCGGTGGCGACCCGGTCTTGTTCCAGCACGTGTTCTGGTTCTTCGGCCACCCCGAGGTGTACATCATGATCCTGCCGGCCTTCGGCGCGGTCAGCTCGATCATCCCGGCGTTCTCGCGCAAGCCGCTGTTCGGCTACACCTCGATGGTCTACGCCACCGGGGCGATCGCCTTCCTGTCATTTATCGTCTGGGCCCACCACATGTTCGTGGTCGGCATCCCGGTGGTGGGCGAGCTGTTCTTCATGTACGCGACCATGCTGATCGCCGTGCCCACCGGGGTGAAGGTGTTCAACTGGGTCAGCACCATGTGGGAAGGCTCGCTGACCTTCGAGACACCGATGCTGTTCGCCATCGCCTTCGTCATCCTGTTCACCATCGGTGGCTTCTCCGGCCTGATGCTGGCCATTGCGCCTGCGGACTTCCAGTACCACGACACCTACTTCGTGGTCGCCCACTTCCACTACGTGCTGGTGCCCGGGGCGATCTTCGGCATCTTTGCCTCGGCCTACTACTGGCTGCCGAAATGGACCGGCCACATGTATGACGAAACCCTCGGCAAGCTGCACTTCTGGCTGTCGTTCGTCGGCATGAACCTGGCCTTCTTCCCCATGCACTTCGTCGGCCTGGCAGGCATGCCGCGGCGGATCCCGGACTACAACCTGCAGTTCGCCGACTTCAACATGGTCTCGTCGGTCGGTGCCTTCATGTTTGGCGCCACGCAGATCTTCTTCCTGTTCATCGTCATCAAGTGCATCCGCGGCGGCGCGCCGGCAGCGGCCAAGCCCTGGGACGGCGCCGAGGGCCTGGAGTGGTCGATCCCGTCGCCGGCGCCCTACCACACCTTCCAGACCCCACCGGAAGTGAAGTAGGAGCCCGCCCATGGACGGCCTGTCGCTCAAACGCCTGGTCACCCGCCTGCTGATGCTGACCGTGGTGATGTTTGCCTTCGGCTTCGCCCTGGTGCCGATCTATGACGTGATGTGCAAGGCCTTCGGCATCAACGGCAAGACCGGCGGGCAGTACGCGGGCACCCAGGTCAGCGACCCGTCGCGCTCGGTGCGGGTGCAGTTCATGTCCACCAACGCCGGTGACATGAGCTGGGAGTTCCACTCCACCGCCGACCAGATCGAGGTCAACCCGGGGGCGGTGAACCAGATGATCTTCATCGCCCGCAACCCGACCAACCAGCCGATGAGTGCCCAGGCCATTCCCAGCATCACCCCGGCCGAGGCCGCGGCGTACTTCCACAAGACCGAATGCTTCTGCTTCACCCAGCAGGTGCTGCAGCCGGGAGAGCGCATCGAGATGCCGGTGCGCTTCATCGTCGACCGTGACCTGCCGGAGTCGGTGAAGCACCTGACACTGGCCTACACCCTGTTCGACATCACCGCTCGCCACCCGCCGGTCGCACAAACCGCGACCGAGGCCGCCCGTTGAGGGAAGGAGATCAAGCATGGCAAGCCACGAGCACTACTACGTTCCGGCGCAGAGCAAGTGGCCGATCATCGCCACGATCGGCATGTTCATCACCGTGTTCGGCCTGGGCACCTGGTTCAACGACCTCAAGGCCGGCCACCCGGAATCCCACGGGCCACTGATTTTCTTCGTCGGTGGGCTGTTCCTGGCGTACATGCTGTTCGGCTGGTTCGGCGCGGTGATCAAGGAGAGCCACGCAGGGCTTTACAGCGCGCAGATGGACCGCTCGTTCCGCTGGGGCATGAGCTGGTTCATCTTCTCCGAGGTGATGTTCTTCCTGGCCTTCTTCGGCGCGCTGTTCTACGTGCGCGTGCTGGCGGGGCCATGGCTGGGCGGTGAGGGAGACAAGGGCGTGGCGCACATGCTCTGGCCCAACTTCGAGTTCGTCTGGCCGCTGCTGCACACGCCGGACCCGAAACTGTTTCCGCCGCCGAAGGAAGTGATCGACCCGTGGCACCTGCCGCTGATCAACACCATCCTGCTGGTGAGCTCCAGCGTGACCGTGACCATTGCCCACCATGCCCTGCGCAAGGGCCATCGCGGCACGCTGAAGCTGTGGCTGGGGCTGACCATCCTGCTGGGGCTGGGGTTCCTTGCGCTACAGGCCTACGAGTACCACGAGGCCTACAACAAACTGGGGCTGACCTTGGGCTCGGGGATCTACGGTGCGACGTTCTTCATGCTCACGGGCTTTCACGGCGCTCACGTGACGCTGGGGACGCTGATCCTGTTCGTGATGTTCTGCCGGGTGATGCGCGGGCATTTCGAGCCGGACAAGCACTTTGGTTTCGAGGCGGCGAGCTGGTACTGGCACTTCGTGGATGTGGTGTGGGTGGGGTTGTTCATCTTTGTGTACGTGCTTTGACGGGTGGCGCGGTCCCCTGTTGTAGGAGCGGCCTCGTGCCGCGAAAGGGCTGCGAAGCAGCCCCGGCGATTTTGCATGATGCCAAGATCCTGGGGCCGCTGCGCAGCCCTTTCGCGGCACAAGGCCGCTCCTACAGGGACCGAGACAATTCAGAACGGCGCGTGGGAGACCAACTGCCCACTGATGAAGCCCCAGGCCACCAGCCCGATGGTCAGGGTGGCGAGGGCGACACGCACGGTAAGGGCCTTGAGCAGGCGGGTCGACTGGTCGTCGTCCTTGACCAGGAACACCAGGCCACTGAACAGGCTGGCGATGGTGGCCAGTAGCATCAGGACTATCGCGGCCTTGAGCATGGCGTAACTCCAGGGGGATGCGGTGATGGGTACAAGTATAGCGCTCGACCTGACGAGGCCCCGGTGAAGCCGTTTCGCCCCGGCCTGCTGCCGACCCTGGTGGTGCTCGCGCTGCTGCCGGGCCTGATCGCGCTCGGCTGCTGGCAATTGCGCCGCGCCGACGAGAAGCGCGACCTGCTCGCCGCCTACACCGAGCGCCAGATCGAGGCGCCGGTCGCTGTCGAACAGCTGCGCCAGCTGCCGGACCCGGCGTTCTACCCCGTGCACCTGTATGGCCGCTTTGACGCCGCGCACAGCCTGCTGCTGGACAACCAGATGCGCGACGGCAAGGCCGGCGTCGAGCTGCTGCAACCCTTCCACGATCAGGCCAGCGGGCTGTGGCTGCTGGTCAACCGCGGCTGGCTGCCCTGGCCCGATCGCCGGGTGCCGGTGCGTTTCGACACCCCGGACCAGGCCCTGGCGCTGGACGCCACGGTCTACGTGGCGCCGGGCAAGACCTTCCAGCTGCACCCGGACAACCCGGACGGCCGCTGGCCGCAACTGCTGACGGCAATCGACCCGGGTGGGCTCTGGCAGCAGCTTGGCCGTGAAGGTTTCACCCATGAGCTGCGCCTGCAGGCCGGCCCGGGTGCCTACCGCCTGGACTGGCCGGTGGTCGCCATGGGCCCGGAAAAGCACCAGGGCTACGCCGTGCAGTGGTTCGCCCTGGCCACCACGCTGGTGTTGCTCTACCTGTATTTCGGCTGGCATCACAACGACAAGGAGAACCGCCATGGCCGCCGCCACGAGTCCACTGGACGCGCCTGATCGCCGCAAGCCGAGGGGACGTCTGCAACTGTTGCTGATCCTGTTCGTCGTGCTCGGGCCGATGATCCTCGCCACCTTCATGTACAAGCTCAAGTTCTGGGTGCCGGAGGGGCGCAGCTATCACGGCGTGATGATCGGCAATGGCGAGGGCCGCGTAGATATCGGCATCGATGCCCGGGACGAGCGTTGGCAGTTGCTGGTCAGCACCCCCGAGGCCTGTGCCGAGGAGTGTCGGCAACTGGTGTACCTGGCCCGGCAGATCCAGGTTGGCCTGGGCCGCGACGCCAGCCGCGCCAGCCATGCCCTGGCGGCGGCCCAGCCACTGGCCGCCGACTACCAGGCGCAGTTGGGCCGCGAATACCCGCAGTTGCAGCGCTACCCGCTGGACGCCCAGCGCTATGTGCAGAAGGTCGGCGAAGCGGGCCCGCAGCTGTGGATCGTCGACCCTCACGGCAACCTGGTGCTGCGCTACGACGCCAAGGTCAACGGCAAGCATGTGCTGGACGACCTGCGCCACCTGCTCAAGCTGTCCAACATCGGCTAGGAGGCCGCCATGGCCAGACCCGGATACCGTCTCGCTGTGTTCGCCACCCTGCTGGCGTTGCTGGTCGTGCTGCTCGGTGCCTATACCCGGCTGACCCATGCTGGCCTTGGCTGTCCCGACTGGCCGGGGTGCTACGGCTTCATCAGCGTGCCCAAGACCGATGCCCAGCTGGCCCATGCCGAGCTGCACTTCCCCGAGCACCCGGTGGAAGAAGCCAAGGGCTGGGCCGAGATGGTCCATCGCTATTTCGCCGGCACCCTGGCGCTGGTGATCGCCCTGCTCGCCTTCCAGGCCGTGCGCCGGCATGCCCGTGATGGCCAGCCCTATCGCCTGCCGGTGTTGCTGCTGGCAGTGGTACTGGCCCAGGCGGCGTTCGGTATGTGGACCGTGACGCTGAAACTGTGGCCGCAAGTAGTGACCGCGCATCTGCTCGGCGGGTTCACCACGGTGAGCCTGCTTTTCCTGCTGTCCCTGCGTCTATCCCGGGCCTTTGCGCCATTGCCGAAATTGCCGCTGAGCCTGCGCCGGATCGCCGCGCTGGCGCTGCTGGTGGTCATCGGCCAGATCGCCCTGGGGGGCTGGGTCAGCGCCAACTACGCGGCGGTGGCCTGCATCGACCTGCCCACCTGCCACGGGCAGTGGTGGCCAGCGGCGGACTTCAGCAACGGCTTCCACCTGACCCAGCACGTCGGCCCCAATTACCTTGGCGGGCAGCTGGACAGCGACGCGCGCACCGCGATCCATATCAGCCATCGCCTGGGCGCGTTGCTGGTCATGCTGGTGCTGCTGACCCTGAGCTGGAAGCTGCACCGTCACGGCCTGGGTGGCCTGGCCCGCCTGGTGTTGCTGGCGCTGGCGCTGCAACTGGGCCTGGGCATCAGCAACGTGCTGTTGCACCTGCCCCTGGGCGTGGCCGTCGCGCACAACGCTGGCGGCGCCCTGCTGCTGCTGTGCATGGTGCTGGTCAACTACCGCATCCGCGTGGTCGACAAGGTCCGTGTGGGCCACGGCTGGCGTCTGACGCCGGTGACCGGCGTGCACCTTTCCCATCACATGAGGAACGATTCGTGGCGACGCTTCTGAGCACGGAACGCCAGCGCGCCGGATGGCGCGACTACATGGAACTGACCAAGCCGAAGGTGGTGGTGCTGATGCTGATCACCTCGCTGGTGGGCATGTTTCTCGCCACCCGCGCGGGGGTGGCCTGGAGCGTCCTGCTGTTCGGCAACCTGGGGATAGGCTTGTGCGCGGGGGCCGCGGCGGCGGTCAACCACGTGGTCGACCGCCGCGTCGATGCGCTCATGGCCCGCACCCACAAGCGTCCGCTGGCCCAGGGCCGGGTAGGGCCCTTGCCGGCACTGCTGTTCGCCTTGCTGCTGGCCGTGGCGGGGATGGCCCTGCTGCTGGCGTTCACCAACCCCCTCACCGCCTGGCTTACCCTGGCCTCGCTGCTGGGTTATGCGGTGCTCTACACCGGCTTTCTCAAGCGCGCCACGCCGCAGAACATCGTGATCGGCGGCCTGGCCGGGGCAGCCCCGCCGTTGCTGGGCTGGGTGGCGGTCAGTGGGCACCTGGGCGCCGAACCGCTGCTGCTGGTGCTGATCATCTTCGCCTGGACGCCGCCGCACTTCTGGGCCTTGGCGATTCATCGCAAGGAGGAGTACGCAAAAGCTGATATTCCCATGCTCCCCGTTACCCACGGCGAGCGCTACACGGCCCTGCATATCCTGCTCTACACCTTGATATTGCTGGCGGTGAGCCTGTTGCCCTATGCCATCCACATGAGCGGACCACTGTACCTGGCCTGTGCCCTGGGGCTGGGGCTGCGCTTCCTGCACTGGGCCTGGGTGTTGTACCGTGGCACCCGGCCGCACGCGGCGATCAAGACGTTCAAGTACTCTATCGGCTACCTGTTCGCCCTGTTCATCGCGTTGCTCGTAGACCATTACCTGTTGCTGAACCTATGACCCGAACCCAGAAAACCGTCTTCATCCTCGTTGCCCTGGTCGCGCTGATCATGGGCCTGACCGTCAACAAGGTGCTCAACGACCGTGGTCAGTTGAACCCCACCGAACTGATCGACGCCGGCATCATCCTGCTGCCGCAGAGCCGCACCGTGCCCGACGTGACCATGACCGACCAGAACGGCCAGCCGCTGGTGCTGGACCAGCTCAAGGGCAAGTGGTCGTTGCTGTTCTTCGGCTACACCTACTGCCCGGACATCTGCCCGACCACCCTGGCCCAGCTGCGCCAGGTGAAGAGCGAGCTGCCCAAGGAGGCGCTGGAGCGTTTGCAGGTGGTGCTGGTGAGCGTCGACCCGAACCGCGACACGCCGAACCAGCTCAAGCAGTACCTGGGCTACTTCGACAAGGATTTCGTCGGGGTGGCGGGGTCGATCGAGGATACCCAGAAGCTGGCCAATGCCTTGAGCATTCCGTTCATTCCGGCCGATACCAGCAAGCCGGGCTACACCGTGGATCACAGCGGCAACCTGGCGGTGGTCGGCCCGGACGGGCGCCAGCGTGGGTTCATCCGTGCGCCGTTCAACAACCAGAAGCTGGTGGCGCAGTTGCCGGGGCTTGTGAAGCGCGACT
>NZ_JAQMYQ010000076.1:0-15034 GCF_028369275.1 Mitsuaria sp. RG | reverse complement strand
AAAAAAGCCCGGCACATTGGCCGGGCTTTTTCATGGCTTGAGCTTAGCGCGCACGGTAGGTGATGCGGCCCTTGCTCAGGTCGTACGGCGTCAGTTCGACGCGGACCTTGTCGCCAGTGAGAATACGGATGTAGTTCTTGCGCATCTTGCCAGAGATGTGCGCGGTAACGACGTGCCCGTTTTCCAACTCCACGCGGAACATGGTGTTGGGCAGGGTGTCGACGACAGTGCCTTCCATTTCGAAGCTGTCTTCTTTCGACATGCAGTAAAGCCCTCGGTATCCAGTGATGGCCCGACGCACGACTGCACCGGGCAAAAAAGTGGCGTGGATTATGCCCGAAATTTGTGTTTCAAGCCAATGTCTTTCAGTTGAGGCTGACCCAGCGCTGGTTGATCAGCAGTTCGATGGGGCGGTACTGGGTCTTGTAGTTCATCTTCTTGCAGTTCTTGATCCAGTAACCGAGGTACACCGCCTCGAGGTCCTGGCGCAGGGCCTCGGTGATCTGCCAGAGGATGGCGTAGCGCCCCAGGCTGCGGCGTTCCTCCTCGGGTTCATAGAAGGTGTACACCGCCGACAGGCCGTTGGGCAGCAGGTCGCACACCGCCACGGCCAGCAGCCGGCCCTCCAGGCGAAACTCGTAGAACCAGCAGAACGGCAGGTCGCGGACCAGGAAGGTGGAGAACTGGTCGCGGCTGGGCGGGTACATGTCGCCGTCGGCGTGGCGTTGCTCGATATAGCGCCGGTACAGGTCGAAGTATTCTTCCTTGAAGGACGGGCGGGCGGCAGTGACGGTCAGGTCGGCATTGCGCTTGAGGATGCGCCGCTGCTGGCGGTTGGGAATGAAGCGCGCCGCCGGGATGCGCGCCGGCACGCAGGCGTTGCATTGCTGGCAATGCGGGCGATAAAGGTGGTCGCCGCTGCGGCGAAAGCCCATTTCCGACAGGTCGGCGTAGACGTGCACGTCCATCGGCTGGCTCGGGTCGAGGAACAGCGTGGTCGCCTGTTCATCCGGCAGGTAGCTGCAGGAGTGGGGTTGAGTGGCATAGAACTTCAACCGCGCCAGCTCTGTCATGATCAACCCCTTAGGTGAGACGTTGTCTCTAAGTGTAAGCCAGCTCCGGGAACTCGCCTAGGCAACCCAGCGGGCGCCGCTGGGCTGGTCCAGGTACTGCGCCAGATGGCTGGCGAAGTCGACCCGGCTGATGGCGCGGGCCCCCAGGCTGTGCAGGTGGTCGGTGGGCATCTGGCAGTCGATCAGCACGAAGCCGGCCTGCCTGAGGTGCTCGACCAGGGTCACGAAGCCCACCTTGGAGGCGTTGTCGGCGCGGCTGAACATCGACTCGCCGAAGAACAGCCGGCCCATGGCCAGGCCGTACAGGCCGCCGACCAGCTCGCCGTCGCGGCGCACCTCCACCGAATGGGCGATGCCGCGCCGGTGCAGCTCGCAGTAGGCGGCGCGCATGTTGTCGGTGATCCAGGTGCCGTCGGCATAGTCCCGTGGCGCGGCGCAGGCGTCGATCACGGCGCTGAAGTCGCTGTCGAAGCTCACCTGGTAGCGGCCCTGGCGGATCAGCTTTGCCAGCGAGCGCGAGACGTGCAGCTCGTCCGGGAACAATACGGTGCGCGGGTCGGGTGACCACCAGAGGATTGGCTGGCCATCCTGGTACCAGGGGAAGCAGCCATGGCGATAGGCCGCGACCAGGCGGTCCGGGGTCAGGTCGCCGCCGGCGGCAAGCAGGCCATTGGGGTCGTGCAGGGCCTTTTCCAGGGGCGGGAAGGTCAGCGAATCGCGGGTCAGCCAGGTGAGCATGGGGTTCTTGAGCGGCGGGGGAGGGGAGAGGGCAGCATGGCGTGCGTGCCTGGCAGGGTCAACTGCTGTGGCGCCTTCGCGGGTAAGCCCGCTCCCACAGGCGTGCCGATAACCCTGTGGGAGCGGGCTTACCCGCGAAGGCGCCGGATCAGGCGAAACCCTTGGTAATTGCCCTGCCATTGACAGGTCACTTGGCACCATCTGGCGCTTTTGCTGTCACACCTGTGCAAAAACACAGCATAAGCCTTTGTCACAAAAGAAAATGCATGCTCAAATTGCAGCTATATGAAAGTAGCCCCCGTTCACGCCCCACACGGCGTGCCGCCATGGCGGCTGGCGGGCAGTAATGTTAAAAGTAGTGGTTCATTGGCCAGTGACCGGCCAATCACTATTGGACGCGCAGCACGCGCAGGAATAGACGCGTTTTGAAGAAATCCACCGCAACTCCAGCCCCCTTGCCAGTGCCCCTGTGGCGGCAACAGCTGCATTACCGCCTGAAGGAAGGTGCGCTGATTGCCGTCGGTGCCCTGTGCCTGTACCTGTGGA
This sequence comes from Mitsuaria sp. RG, assembly GCF_028369275.1. Lineage (NCBI taxonomy): Bacteria > Pseudomonadati > Pseudomonadota > Betaproteobacteria > Burkholderiales > Sphaerotilaceae > Roseateles > Mitsuaria sp. RG. Next base: position 12,677 of record NZ_JAQMYQ010000076.1, on the reverse strand, counting down.
TGGCACTGGTCACCTACGACACCGCCGACCCGGGCTTCAGCCACACCAGCAATGCCGAGCAGGTGCAGAACGCCGCCGGCCGCGCCGGGGCCTACTTCGCCGACATCCTGTTCATGGTGCTTGGCTACTTCGCCTATATCTTCCCGCTGCTGCTGGCGATCAAGACCTGGCAGATCTTCCGCGAGCGCCACCAGCCCTGGCAGTGGAGCGGCTGGCTGTTCTCCTGGCGCCTGATCGGCCTGGTGTTCCTGGTGTTGTCGGGCGCGGCGCTGGCGCATATCCACTTCCACCCGCCGGCGAGCATGCCGTTCTCCGCCGGTGGCGCCTTGGGCGAGAGCCTCGGCGATCTGGCGCGCAACCTGCTCAACGTGCAGGGCAGCACGCTGATGTTCATCGCCCTGTTCCTGTTCGGCCTGACCGTGTTCACCGACCTCTCGTGGTTCAAGGTGATGGACCTCACCGGCAAGATCACCCTCGACCTGTTCGAACTGGTGCAGGGCGCCGCCAACCGCTGGTGGGAGGCGCGCAACGAGCGCAAGCGCCTGGAAGCCCAACTGCGTGAAGTCGACGACCCGGTTTTCGACCTGGGCGACAAAGGCGACAAACGCGAGCCGGCCAAACCCCAGCTGCGTGAACGCGCCGAGCCCGTGGTGATGCGCGAAGAGCCGCCGGCCCGCCCGGTCGCGCCGCGCGAAACCGTGGTAGCTCGCCCGCAGCCCGCCGCCCCGGTGATCATCCCGCCGACCGCGGACAAGGCGCCGGAGCCGAGCAAGCGGGTCATGAAGGAAAAACAAGCGCCGTTGTTCATCGACAGCGCTGTGGAAGGCACCTTGCCGTCGATTTCCATCCTTGACCCGGCCGAGCAGAAAAAGATCGAGTATTCGCCGGAATCCCTGGCCGGCGTCGGCCAGTTGCTGGAGATCAAGCTCAAGGAATTCGGCGTGGAAGTCGCGGTCGACTCGATCCACCCGGGCCCGGTGATCACCCGCTACGAGATCCAGCCGGCCGCAGGCGTCAAGGTCAGCCGTATCGCCAACCTGGCCAAGGACCTGGCGCGCTCGCTGGCGGTGACCAGCGTGCGCGTGGTCGAGGTCATTCCCGGCAAGACTACCGTGGGTATCGAGATCCCCAACGAGAACCGCCAGATGGTGCGCTTCTCCGAGGTGCTGTCGTCGCCGCAGTTCGACGAGAACAAGTCGCCGGTCACCCTGGCCCTGGGCCATGACATCGGCGGCAAGCCGGTGATCACCGACCTTGCCAAGATGCCGCACCTGCTGGTGGCCGGTACCACCGGTTCCGGTAAGTCGGTGGGTGTGAACGCGATGATCCTGTCGATCCTGTTCAAGTCGGGCCCGGAAGACGCGCGGTTGATCATGATCGACCCGAAGATGCTCGAGCTGTCGATCTACGAAGGCATCCCGCACCTGCTGTGCCCGGTGGTCACCGACATGAAGGACGCCGCCAACGCCCTGCGCTGGAGCGTGGCCGAGATGGAGCGCCGCTACAAGCTGATGGCGGCCATGGGCGTGCGCAACCTGGCGGGCTTCAACCGCAAGATCAAGGACGCCCAGGAAGCCGGCGAGATCATCCACGACCCGCTGTACCGTCGCGAGAGCATGGACGACGAGCCGCCGGCGCTGAAGACCCTGCCGACCATCGTGGTGGTGGTCGACGAATTCGCCGACATGATGATGATCGTCGGCAAGAAGGTCGAAGAGCTGATCGCGCGTATCGCCCAGAAGGCCCGTGCCGCCGGTATCCACCTGATCCTGGCCACCCAGCGCCCGTCGGTGGACGTGATCACCGGCCTGATCAAGGCCAACATCCCGACCCGCATGGCGTTCCAGGTGTCGAGCAAGATCGACTCGCGGACCATCATCGACCAGGGCGGCGCCGAACAGCTGCTCGGTCACGGTGACATGCTCTACATGCCGCCGGGCACCAGCCTGCCGATCCGCGTGCATGGCGCGTTCGTTTCCGACGACGAGGTGCATCGTACGGTCGAGGCCTGGAAGCTGCGCGGCGCGCCGGACTACAACGATGACATCCTCAACGGCGTCGAGGAGGCCGGCAGTGGCTTCGAAGGCGGCGGTGGCGGCGGCGATGGCGACGACCCGGAAGCCGACGCGCTCTACGACGAAGCCGTGCAGTTCGTGCTGGAAAGCCGCCGGGCGTCGATCTCGGCGGTACAACGCAAGCTCAAGATCGGCTACAACCGCGCCGCGCGGATGATCGAGTCGATGGAGATGGCCGGCGTGGTCACGCCGATGAACAGCAACGGCTCGCGGGAAGTGATTGCCCCGGGCGGCCCGCGCGACTGATGAACAACCTGCCGGGCACCATTGACGGCGTCCGGCCCCTTCACTGTGCAATGAGGATTTCCATGCGCGCGATTCGCATGCTGTTGGTTTCTGCCCTGGCTACGGCCAGCCTGTCGGCCCAGGCCGGCGAACAGGACGTCCAGCGCCTGACGCAATTGCTGGAAAAGTCGCAGACCATCGAAGCCAATTTCTCCCAGCTGACCCTGGATGCCGGCGGCACCAGCTTGCAGGAGACCAACGGCAAGATGACCGTCAAGCGCCCGGGCCTGTTCTACTGGCACACCGATGCGCCCCAGGAGCAGGTAGTGGTGTCCGACGGCAAGAACGTCACCCTGTGGGACCCGGACCTGGAGCAGGCGACCATCAAGAAGCTCGACGTGCGCCTGAACCAGACCCCGGCGCTGCTGCTGTCCGGCGATGTGTCGAAGATCAGCCAGAGCTTCGACATCACCTCCAAGGAACAGGGCGAAGTGATGGACTTCACCTTGAAGCCCAAGACCAAGGACACCCTGTTCGACTCGCTGCGCGTGTCGTTCCGCAGGGGCCTGATCAATGACATGCAGCTGATCGACAGCGTCGGCCAGCGCACCAACATCCTGTTCAATGGCGTCAAGGCCAACCAGGCGGTGCCGGACAGCAAGTTCCAGTTCGACATCCCCAAGGGCGCTGACGTCATCAAGGAGTAAGCGGAGCCTGTGATGGACCTGTTTCGAAGCGAACCCGTCGCCCAGCCCCTGGCCGCCCGCCTGCGTCCGTCCAACCTGGGCGAGTACGTCGGCCAGGAGCACCTGCTGGCGCGTGGCAAGCCGCTGCGCGAGGCGCTGGAGCAGGGTGCGCTGCACTCGATGATCTTCTGGGGGCCGCCTGGGGTGGGCAAGACCACCCTGGCGCGGCTGCTGGCGCAGTTCTGCGACGCCCACTTCGAAACGGTGTCGGCGGTGCTGGCCGGGGTCAAGGAGATCCGCCAGGCGGTCGAGGTGGCGAAACAGCAGGCCGGCCAGTATGGCCGGCGCACCATCCTGTTCGTCGACGAGGTGCACCGCTTCAACAAGTCGCAACAGGACGCCTTCCTGCCCTACGTGGAGGACGGCACGCTGATCTTCATCGGCGCCACTACCGAGAACCCGTCGTTCGAGCTGAACAACGCGCTGCTGTCGCGGGCGCGGGTCTACGTGCTCAAGAGCCTGGACGAGGCCGCGCTGCGCAAATTGGTCGATCGCGCCCTGAACGAGGAGCGCGGCCTGGGCAAGCGCAACCTGCGGGTGGGCGATGAGGCGTTCAAGATGCTCATGGCCGCCGCCGACGGCGATGGCCGGCGCATGCTCAACTTCCTCGAGAATGCCTCGGACCTGGCCGAAGACGGCGGCGAGATCGGCGTCGAGCTGCTGCAGAGCCTGCTCGGCGACAGCCGCCGGCGCTTCGACAAGGGTGGCGAGGCCTTCTACGACCAGATTTCCGCGCTGCACAAATCGGTGCGCGGCTCCAATCCGGACGGCGCGCTGTACTGGTACGCGCGCATGCTCGACGGCGGCTGTGACCCGCTGTACATCGCCCGCCGAGTGGTGCGCATGGCCAGCGAGGACATCGGCAACGCCGACCCCCGCGCCCTGAGCCTGTGCCTGGCGGCATGGGATGTGCAGGAGCGCCTGGGCAGCCCTGAAGGCGAGCTGGCGGTGGCCCAGGCCATCACCTACATTGCCTGCGCGCCGAAGAGCAACGCGGTGTACATGGGCTTCAAGGCGGCCATGCGCGAGGCCGCCGAGCACGGCTCGCTGGAAGTGCCGCTGCACCTGCGCAACGCGCCGACCAAGTTGATGAAGCAACTGGGCTATGGCGAGGAGTACCGCTACGCCCATGACGAGCCGGATGCCTACGCCGCCGGCGAGGACTATTTCCCCGAGCAGCTCGAGCCGCGCCAGTATTACCAGCCGGTGCCGCGAGGGCTTGAGCTGAAGATCGGCGAGAAGCTCAAGCACCTGGCCGAGCTCGACCGCAACAGCCCCCGCCAGCGGAGAAAACCGTGATTGCACTTATCGCTGCCGTCAGCGCCGGCGGGGTTGCCGGCACGCTGCTGCGCTTCGCCACCGCCAACTGGGTCGCGGCCCACTGGCCACGGCACTTCTATGCCGGTACGCTGGCGGTCAACCTGGTTGGCTGCCTGCTGATCGGCCTGCTCTACGGCTTGTTCCTGCACAAGCCGCTGGTGCCGGTCGAGCTGCGCGCCGGGCTGATCGTCGGCTTTCTCGGCGGCCTGACCACTTTTTCCTCCTTCTCGCTCGATACCGTGCGCCTGATGGAAAGCGGGCAGGTCCCGCTGGCCTTGGGCTATACCATTATCAGCGTGGTAGGCGGCCTGCTCGCGACCTGGGCCGGCCTGTCCCTGACCCGATTCTGAACCAACACCTACTTATAACGAGAGAACGATATGCTCGATTCCAAACTGTTACGCGGCCAACTTCAGGAAGTGGCGGACCGCCTGGCCTCCCGTGGCTTCAGCCTGGATGTCGCGCGCATCGAATCGCTGGAAGAGCGCCGCAAGGCGGTGCAGACCCGCACCGAGCAGCTGCAGGCCGAGCGTAACGCCCGTTCCAAATCGATCGGTCAGGCCAAAGCCAAGGGCGAGGACATCGCGCCGCTGATGGCTGACGTCGAGCGCATGGCCAATGAGCTGGCCGCCGGCAAGACCGAGCTGGACGGTATCCAGGCCGAGCTGGACGGCATCCTGCTGACCATCCCCAACCTGCCGGACGCCAGCGTGCCGGTCGGTGCCAGTGAAGACGACAACGTCGAAGTGCGCCGTTGGGGCACCCCGACCACCTTCGACTTCGAGATCAAGGACCACGTCGCCCTGGGCGAAGTCAGCGGTGGCCTGGACTTCGAGGCCGCGGCCAAGCTGTCCGGCGCCCGCTTCGCCGTGCTGCGCGGCCCGATCGCCCGTCTGCACCGCGCCCTGGCGCAGTTCATGATCAACCTGCACACCGGCGAGCACGGCTACGAGGAACACTACACCCCGTACCTGGTGCAGGCTCCGGCCTTGCAGGGCACCGGCCAGCTGCCGAAGTTCGAGGAAGACCTGTTCAAGATCAGCCGCGAAGGCGAGGCCGACTTCTACCTGATCCCGACCGCCGAAGTGTCGCTGACCAACCTGGTGGCCGGCGAGATCCTCGACGCCAAGCAGCTGCCGCTGAAGTTGGTCGCCCACACCCCGTGCTTCCGCAGCGAAGCCGGTGCCTCGGGCCGCGACACCCGCGGCATGATCCGTCAGCACCAGTTCGACAAGGTCGAGATGGTGCAGGTCGTCGAACCGGCGAAATCCATGGAAGCCCTGGAAGGCCTTACCGCCAACGCCGAGCGCGTGCTGCAGCTGCTGGAACTGCCGTACCGCGTTCTGGCGCTGTGCACCGGCGACATGGGCTTCGGCGCGGTGAAGACCTACGACCTGGAAGTGTGGGTGCCGAGCCAGGACAAGTACCGCGAGATCAGCTCCTGCTCCAACTGCGGTGATTTCCAGGCGCGGCGCATGCAGGCCCGCTGGCGCAACCCGGAAACCGGCAAGCCGGAGCTGGTACACACCCTCAACGGTTCGGGCCTGGCTGTCGGCCGGACCCTGGTGGCGGTGCTGGAGAACTACCAGCAGGCCGACGGTTCGATCCGCGTGCCGGACGTGCTCAAGCCGTACATGGGTGGCGTCGAGGTCATTCGCTGAATGGACTACCTGCCGCTTTTCCATAAGCTGCAGGGCGGCCGGGTGCTGGTCGTCGGTGGCGGCGAGATCGCCTTGCGCAAGGCGCGCCTGCTGGCCGATGCCGGCGCCGCGCTGCGGGTGGTGGCGCCGGAGGTCGACGGCCAGTTGGCCGCGCTGGCCCGCGAGGGCGGTGGCGAGGTGCTGGTGCGTGGCTACCAGGCGAGCGACCTGGAGGGTTGCCGCCTGGTAATCGCGGCCACCGACGACTCGGCGCTCAACGCCCAGGTCTCGACCGAGGCCCAGGCACGCAGCCTGCCGGTCAACGTGGTGGATGCCCCGGCCCTGTGCACGGTGATCTTCCCCGCCATCGTCGACCGTTCACCCCTGGTGGTGGCGGTCTCCAGCGGTGGCGACGCCCCGGTGCTGGCGCGCTTGATCCGCGCCAAGCTGGAAGCCTGGATCCCGTCCGCCTACGGCGAGCTGGCCGGGCTGGCGGCGCGTTTCCGGCACAAGGTCAAGGCCTTGTACCCGGACGTCAACCAGCGCCGTGGCTTCTGGGAGAGTGTGTTCCAGGGCCCGGTCGCCGAGCGCCAACTGGCCGGGCAGGGCGCCGAGGCCGAACGCCTGTTGCAGGCGATGGTCGATGGCGCGCCGGTGCAGCAGGGCGGCGAGGTGTACCTGGTGGGCGCGGGGCCGGGCGATCCGGACCTGCTGACCTTCCGTGCCCTGCGCCTGATGCAGCAGGCCGACGTGGTGCTGTACGACCGCCTGGTGGCCCCGGCCATTATCGAGATGTGCCGGCGTGACGCCGAACGCATCTATGTCGGCAAGCGCCGCGCCGATCACGCTGTGCCACAGGACAAGATCAACCGCCTGCTGGTCGACCTGGCCCGCCAGGGTAAGCGCGTGCTGCGGCTCAAGGGGGGTGATCCGTTCATCTTCGGTCGGGGTGGCGAGGAGATCGAGGAGCTGGCGGACGAGGGTATTCCGTTCCAGGTGGTGCCGGGCATCACCGCGGCCAGTGGTTGTTCCGCGTATGGCGGGATTCCGCTGACCCACCGCGATTACGCCCAATCGGTGCGCTTCGTTACCGGTCACCTTAAGGATGGCACCAGCAACCTGCCTTGGGATGACCTGGTGGCGCCGGCCCAGACCCTGGTGTTCTACATGGGTTTGGTCGGGTTGCCGACCATCTGCGCCGAGTTGATCCGTCATGGGCGTGCGGCGAGCACGCCGGCAGCCCTGGTGCAGCAGGGGACCACGCGCAATCAGCGGGTGTTCACCGGTACCCTGGCTGACCTGCCGGAGCTGGTGGCGCGGCATGAAGTGCATGCGCCGACCCTGGTGATCGTTGGGGAAGTGGTGCAGCTGCGCGAGAAGCTGGCGTGGTTTGAAGGGGCGCAGGACAGCTGAAATTGCTGGGGCCGCTTTGCGGCCCTTTCGCGGCACAAGGCCGCTCCTACAGGGATCGCATACCCTCTGTAGGAGCGGCCTTGTGCCGCGAAAGGGCTGCAAAGCAGCCCCGGCTTTCTCAAGCCTGCCAGATCCCTTTCCCCGACAACCGCTCCCGATCATGCGGCAAGCCAAAGTCCTGCAACGGCCCCTTGGGCACGATCCCATTCGGGTTGATGGTCTTGTGGCTCATGTAATAGTGCTTCTGGATATGCTCCATGTTCACCGTGCCCGCCACCCCCGGCCACTGGTACAGCTCGCGCAGCCAGTTGGACAGGTTCGGGTAGTCGCTCAACCGGCGCAGGTTGCACTTGAAGTGCCCGTGGTACACCGCGTCGAAACGCACCAGCGTGGTGAACAGGCGCACATCGGCCTCGGTCAGGTACTCGCCGGCCAGGTAGCGCTGGCGACCCAGCAGCCCCTCCAGATGATCCAGCTCATTGAACACCTCGTCGAAGGCAGTCTCGTAGGCGTCCTGCGAGGTGGCGAAGCCGGCGCGGTACACGCCGTTGTTCACCGCCGGATAGATACGCTCGTTGAGCCCATCGATGGTCGCCCGCAGCGGCTCGGGGTAGAGGTCCAGGGTATTGCCGGTCAGCTCGTCGAAGGCGCTGTTGAAGATGCGGATGATCTCGGCCGACTCGTTGTTGACGATGCGTTTCTCCTGCTTGTCCCACAGCACCGGCACGGTCACTCGCCCGGTGTAGTGCTGGTCGTCCTGGGTGTAGCGCTGGTGCAGGTACTGCAGCGCATCCAGTTGATCGCCACTGGAGCCTTGCTGCTGGTCGAAGGTCCAGCCGTGCTCGCCCATCAACCAGCTGACCACCGAGACATCGATCAATGGCTCCAGGCCCTTGATGGCGCGGAAAATCAGGGTGCGGTGCGCCCACGGGCAGGCCAGCGACACGTACAGGTGATAGCGGCCGGCCTCGGCGGCGGGCAGCGGGTTGCGCCGCTGCGCGTTCTCGCGCTGGAAGGCGCCGTCCTTGCTGCTCTGGTACCACTGGTCATGCCAGCGGCCATCGATCAAAAGGCCCATCTCGGAGCTCCTCGAAACACAATCGTTTGTCGTTGGAGCTCAGTCTAGGGCAAAGCGTTCGAAGAAATAGCGCAAAGACTGCCCTATTCCTATCGGTTTATTCGATGTCTTTACGGGCGGCCCAGTAGGCGCGGGCATTGCCGAACGCCTGCTCGCGTTCCTGGCCGAGCCCGCGCAGGGCCAGGGCCATGGTCGCGACCACGGCCAGTTCGCCGTAGCTGTCCTGCGCCTCGCCGCGCCACACCGCCAGCAGGTGCTCGGGCTGCAGGCTGGCCGGCTTCACATGGCGCTGGGCGCTGAGCGCCGGCCACTCTTCGTCCCAGGCCTCGCCGGCCGAGGTGCCGTACAGGTGGCTGATGACATCCGGGTTGACCTCGATCTCGCCACCGTCGCCCTTGATGACCACGACATGATCGCCGAGCAGGCGGCTGGCTTCGCGGTGCACGGCCTGGTAACCGGGGTGGAAGATGCTCTGCAGGCCGCAGCGGGCGGCAAGCGGGTTGAGCACCCGGGCCAGCGAGTGGATGGGCGAGCGCAGGCCCAGGATGTTGCGCAGGTCGATCATGCGTTGCAGTTGCGGCGCCCAGTCCTGCAACGGGAAGAAGGCCAGCCGGCGGCTGTCCAGGGCCTGCTCCACGGCTGTCCAGTCACGGCAAAGTGGGATATCCAGCAGGTCGAGCAGTTGCTCGGTATACAGCCGCCCGGCCGTATGGGCGCCACCGCCGTGCATCAGGATGCGCACGCCATTGCCTGCCAGGCATTTGGCCGCCAGCAGGTACCAGGGCAGGTGGCGCTTCTTGCCGGCGTAGCTCGGCCAGTCGAGGTCGACGGCGATGCGCGGCGCCTGCAGGTGGGCGCGCAGGGCCTCAGTGAAGCCGGCCAGTTCCTCGGCGCTTTCTTCCTTGTGCCGCAGCAGCATCAGGAAGGCGCCCAGCTGGGTGTCTTCGACCTTGCCTTCGAGCAGCAGGGTCATGGCGGCGCGGGCCTCCTCGCGGGTCAGGCCGCGGGCGCCGCGCTTGCCCTTGCCGAGGATGCGCACGAATTCGGCGAACGGGTGTTCGGCCGGGGTTTCCAGGGTCAGCGGGCGGATGTCGTTCAGCTGTGGCTCGGTCATATGCAGTTGGTCGGCTTGGGCAGGCCCGCCAGCTTGGCGGCGAGTTTGGCGGGGGTGCCATTGAACAGGCGGTTCAGGTGCGGGCTGTTGCCTTTTTCCGCACCGAGCTTGAGCGCGGTGTACTTGATCAGCGGGCGGGTGGCCGGCGACAGCTGGTACTCCTGGTAGAACTGGCGCAGCAGCTCGAGGATTTCCCAGTGGTCCGCGGTCAGGGCGATGCTTTCGCGGGTGGCGAGGGCCTCGGCGACTTCGTGGGACCAGTCCTGCAGCTCGACCAGGAAGCCGTCCTTGTCCAGGGCGATGTGGCGATCGCCGACAATCAGGGTACTCATAGCCAGCTGTTGACCTTGTCGTGGTGCAGGGACAGTTCGACGAAGGCGGCGTAGTCCACGGCCTTGGCCAACTGGCTGTCGAGGGCGCGGGCCTGCAGGTCTTCGGCGAGGGCGAACAGGCGCGCGCCGAGGTTGGCGGCCTGCAGGGCGGCGAACGGCTCGCTGCCGGCCTTGAGCGCGTAGGTGGCGTCGCCGCACAGCAGCAGCGCGTCTTGCGGGCCCAGCAGGCGCAGGCAACTGGCCAGGCGCTCGTCGCCGAAGGGCGAGTGGGCGATTACATGCAGGGTTGTCATCAGAGCGTCACCACCTGGTCGAAACGGGCAATCAGCGCGGCCAGCGCGGTAGCGTCGAGCACCTCGACCGGCAGCGCCAGGGCGTCGCCGTCCAGCCCACGACGGGCCAGGCTGTAGCCGCAGGCGAACAGTTCCTCGACCCCGAACATCGGCAGGGCCTGGAGGTTGGCGGTCAGGTTCTTCTGCTGCAGGGTATCGGGTTGCTGCGCGGCGGCGAGCTGGAACACGCCGTCATCGAGGAACAGCATGCCCAGCGGCAGGTCGAAGGCGCCGCCTGCCAGGGCGATGTCCAGCGCCTCGCGGGCGGACGGGCCGCTCCACGGAGCCTGGCGGCTGATGATCAGCAAGGACTTGGCCATCTCAATCACCTCCGAAGCAGACCAGGCGGTCGGCCAGTTGCGCGGCTTCGTGCAGCTGGCCCAGCCCGGACAGCTCCCACGGCATCGGCAGGTTCACCGCCGGGCGCTGGTAGCGGTTGGCCTCGGTGTCGTCGAGCACGCCCCGGCGCAGGGCCGCGGCGATGCACACCACGGCATCCAGGCGGTGGTCGCTGACGAAGGCGCGCCACTGCGCGGCCACGTCGAGTTCGTCCTGGGGCGTGACGATGTTGGCCGAGGCGCTGTGCACCCCGTCCTGGTAGAAGAACAATCGGGCGATTTCATGCCCGCCGGCCAGCACCGCCTCGGCAAAGCGCAAGGCGCGGCGCGAGGAGGGCGCATGGGCCGGGGAAAAGACCGCGATGGCGAATTTCATGGAAGGCTCGTGCAAATGAATGCGGCCATGATAAAGCAAAAAGCCCGCGCTGGTGGGCGCGGGCTTTGTGCTCAGGCGGGCGCGGCTCAGGCCTGTTCCTTGCCCTCGGGCAGGAACCAGTTGAGCAGCAGGGCGCAGATGCCGCCGGTGGCGACGCCCGACTCCAGCACGTTGCGCAGCGCCGCCGGCATGTGCGCGAGGAACTCCGGCACCTGGGCCACGCCCAGGCCCAGCGACAGCGACACGGCGATGATCAGCAGGGCGCGGCGGTCGAGGCGGGTGCTGGCGAGGATATTGATGCCCGAGGCCGCCACGGCGCCGAACATGACCATGGCCGCGCCACCGAGCACCGGCTCCGGCACCGCCTGGATCACCCCGGCGACGCTGGGGAACAGGCCCAGCAGGATCAGCATGGCGGCGATCCAGATGCCGATATGGCGGCTGGCGATGCCGGTCAACTGAATCACGCCGTTGTTCTGGGCGAAGATCGAGCTGGGGAAGGTGTTGAACAGGCCGGCCAGCAGCGAGTTGGCGCCGTTGACCAGCACCCCGCCCTTGATTCGTTGCATCCATACCGGGCCTTCCACCGGCTGGCGCGAGACCTTGCTGGTGGCGGTCACGTCACCGATGGCTTCCAGCGAGGTGACCAGGTAGATCACCAGCATCGGGATGAACAGCGACCAGGAGAAGCCCAGGCCGAAGTGCAGCGGCGTCGGTACCTGGAACAGCGCGGCCTGGTGCATGCCGCTGAAGTCCAGGCGGCCCAGGTAGCCGGCCAGGGCATAGCCCACGGCCAGGGCGATGACGATGGCGCAGCTGCGCATCCACACCACCGGAATGCGGTTGAGGATGACGATGATCGCCAGTACCACGCCCGACAGCAGCAGGTTCTCGCCATCGGCGAAGGTGCCGTTGGCCATGGCGCCGAAGCCGCCGCCCATGCTGATCAGGCCGACCTTGATCAGGGTCAGGCCGATCATCAGCACGACAATGCCGGTCACCAGCGGGGTGATCAGGCGCTTGACGAAGGGCAGGATGCGCGACACGCCCATTTCCACGAACGAGCCGGCGATGACCACGCCGAAGATCGCCGCCATCACGCTCTCGACCGGTGTGCCCTGCTTGACCATCAGCGCGCCGCCGGCGATCAGCGGGCCGACGAAGTTGAAGCTGGTGCCCTGGACGATCAGCAGCCCGGCGCCGAACGGCCCGAAGCGCTTGCACTGGACGAAGGTGGCGATACCCGAGATCACCAGCGACATCGACACGATCAGGTTGGTGTCACGCGCCGACACGCCCAGCGCCTGGCAGATCAGCAGGCCGGGCGTGACGATCGGCACGATGATCGCCAGCAGGTGCTGCAGCGCCGCCAGCAGGCCGATCAGCAGGCGAGGCTTATCCTCGAGGCCAAGGACCAGTTCATTGGCAGGCGCCGCCGCGCCTGGGCCGTGTTCGTGTGAGCTCATGGGAAAATGCCGCCCCGGAAGAAAAAAGGAGCGCATTCTACGGGCAGAAAGGCCATAGGGGTAGAGGCAAGCACGATGGCCGCATAATCGAAGGGGAATGGGGTAATAAGCTGACTTTTAAGTCAATCTTTGCCGGCTTTGCGGTCAGGTCTTCCAAAGTGTTCGACGTTAGAGCTTCAGCGCCTATCAGATCGAGCGCCGCCCGCGCGGCGCATCGCGGCA
>NZ_JAQMYQ010000075.1:0-16408 GCF_028369275.1 Mitsuaria sp. RG | reverse complement strand
GGCCGCTCCTACATGGGTTGCGTCAAACCTGGGTTCAGAGATCGTCATGGAACAACCAGCCCCCCAACCCGCCTACGTGCTGCACAGCCGCCCCTACAAGGAAACCAGCGCGCTGGTGGACTTCCTCACCCCCCAGGGGCGGGTGCGGGCGGTGCTGCGCCGGGCGCGGGGCAAGGGTGGCAGCCTGGTGCGGCCGTTCGTGCCGCTGGAAGTCGAACTGCGCGGGCGCGGCGAACTGAAGAACGTCGGCCGCCTGGACAGCTCCGGCATTGCCGCCTGGCTGCATGGCGACGCGCTGTTCAGCGGACTCTACCTCAATGAGCTGCTGATGCGCCTGTTGCCCGCCGAGGCGCCGCACCCGGCGTTGTTCGAACACTACACCCTGACCTTGCAGGCCCTGGCCGCCGGGCGGCCGCTGGAGCCGTTGCTGCGCTCCTTCGAATGGCGCCTGCTGGACGAGCTGGGTTATGCCTTCGCTTTGGATCATGACGTCAACGACAGCGCCGTCGTCGCCGAGGGGCTCTATCGCCTGCAGGTGGACGCTGGCCTTGAGCGGGTCGAGCTGTTCCAGCCCGGGCTGTTCAAGGGCAGCGAGCTGCTGGCCCTGGCCCAGGCCGATTGGGAGGCGCCCGGCGCCTTGCTCGCCGCCAAGCGCCTGATGCGCCAGGCCCTGGCGGTGCACCTGGGGCCCAAGCCGCTGGTCAGCCGGGAACTGTTTCGCAAGCGCTGATCAGCACGTATGCTGTGGCCCTCAACCTTCAGGAGTGCCCCTTCGTGACTCACAGCAACCGCATGCTTCTCGGCGTCAACATCGACCACGTGGCGACCTTGCGCCAGGCCCGGGGCACCCGCTATCCGGACCCGGTCAAGGCCGCCCTGGACGCCGAGGAAGCGGGTGCCGACGGCATCACCGTGCACCTGCGCGAAGACCGCCGGCATATCCAGGAGCGCGACGTGCTGCTGCTCAAGGACGTGCTGCAGACCCGCATGAACTTCGAGATGGGCGTCACCGAAGAGATGATGGCCTTCGCCGAGAAGATCCGCCCGGCGCATATCTGTCTGGTGCCGGAAACCCGCCAGGAACTGACTACCGAAGGCGGCCTCGATGTGGCCGGCCAGGAAGCGCGGATCAAGGCGGCGGTCGAGCGCCTGTCGCGCACTGGCGCCGAGGTGTCGCTGTTCATCGATGCCGACGAGCGGCAGATCGAGGCTTCGCGCCGTGTCGGCGCGCCGGCCATCGAGCTGCACACCGGCCGCTATGCGGACGCCGAGACACCGACCGAGGTGGCAGAGGAGCTCAAGCGTATTGTCGATGGCGTGGCATTTGGCGTTAGCCAGGGCCTGATCGTCAATGCCGGCCATGGCCTGCACTACCACAACGTCGAGGCCGTGGCCGCGATCAAGGGCATCAACGAACTGAACATCGGCCACGCGCTGGTGGCCCATGCGCTGTTTGTCGGTTTCAAGGCGGCGGTAGCAGAGATGAAGGCACTGATCGTCGCCGCTTCGCGCTGATCAGCGCTCTTCAGTACCGGCCCTTTCGCGGGTAAACCCGCTCCCACAGGTACTGGGCAAGCCCCAGGGCTGGTGAGATCCCTGTGGGAGCGGGTTTACCCGCGAAGAGGCCGGCGCTGGCGGTGGATCACTCGGCCTGGAACACCAGGGTGAAGCGAGTCGGGCCCGCTGGTTGGCTCTGAACCTCCACCCGCCCCCCATGCAACTGCATGATCGACTTCACGATCGCCAGCCCCAACCCCGTCCCGCCTTCCAATCGCGAACGCCCGGCCCCGGCCCTGTAGAACCGCTCGAACAGGTGCGGCAAATGCGCCTCGCCAATCCCCGGCCCGCGATTTTCCACCCACACGCAGACCTGGTCACCGACTCGCTCAATCCCCACGGCCACCGGCTGGCCTTCAGGGCCATGGCGAATCGCATTGCTCAGCAGGTTCGACAGCGCCCGCTGGAACATCAGCTTGTCCGCCATCGCGGTACCCCAGCCTTGCAAGTGCAGGGAGATGCCCTTGAGCTCGGCGCTGAAGGTGAACAGCTCACTCACCCGCGCCACTTCGTCTGCCAGCGCCACAGGGGTCAGTGCCACCTGGGTCTGCGGCTGGCTGACCTGGGCCAGGAACAGCATGTCGTTGATGATGCGGTTGAGCCGGGTCAGCTCTTCGACGCTGTCCTCCAGCGCCTCGCGATACTTGTCGCCATCACGCTCGCGGGCCAGGGTCACCTGGGCCTTGCCCATCAGGTTGCCGATCGGCGTGCGCAGTTCGTGGGCCAGGTCGTCGGAAAACTGCGACAGCTGGCGCACGCCCTGGTCGAGCCGGTCGAGCATGACGTTGATGGCACGGGCCAGGTCGGCCAGCTCGGCAGGCAGGCCCTCGTCCGGCAGGCGATGCGCCAGGTCCTGGGTCGAGACCTGCCCGGCGATCCGGCGAAAGTGCCGCAGCGGGCGCAGGCCGCGCTGCACCAGCTTCCACGCGGCGATGCCGATCAGCACCAGCAGCAGCGGCAGGGCCAGCAGGGTCGAGTTCAGGTAGGCCTGCAACAGGCTGTTGTCATCGCTGCGGTTGAGCGACATCAGCACCTTGACCGGGGTGTCGTCGCGCAGGCGCATCAGGCGGCTGGCAGTGAGGATCTGATTACCATCATCGTCGCGCCAGGTATGGAAGGTCAGCTGGTTGTCGGCCTCCTGGTTCAGCAGGTGCTGCGACTGCAGCGCCGGCCCCAGGCTGAGCAGGGCGGGGTGGCGGCCGTTGACGGCCAGCACGCTGAGGCTGAGGTTGTCGTGCCCCATGACCAGGTCGAGCAGGGGGTGGGCGCGGGCACCCAGATCGTCGCTGCGCAGATCGACGCGCAGGTTGTGTTCGACCTGTTGCATCTTGCGCGCCAGGTCCTTACGCGCCCGGCTGTCCAGCTCGTGGTCGAGGGCGAACACCGCCAGGCACGCCAGCAGCAAGACCAGCGCCGCGCCCAGCAAGGTGACGGTCAGGCCCAGGCGCAGCGACAGGCTGGAGCGCTTCACGTCCGTGCCTCGAGCACGTAGCCGACGCCGCGCAGGGTGTGGATCAGCTTGTCCTCGAACGGGTCGTCGATCTTTGCCCGCAGGCGGCGGATCGACACCTCCACCACGTTGGTGTCGCAGTCGAAGTTCATGTCCCACACCAGCGAGATGATCTGCGTGCGCGACAGCACCTCGCCGCTCTGGCGCATCAGCAGGTGCAACAGGGCGAATTCCTTGGCGGTCAGGTCGATGCGCTGGCCGCCGCGCCAGGCCCGGTGGCGGCCGGGGTCGAGTTCGAGGTCGGCGACCTTCAGCGTGCTTGGCTGCAGATGCTGGTCGTTGCGCCGCAACAGGCTGCGGATGCGCGCCAGCAGTTCGGGGAACTCGAAGGGCTTGAGCAGATAGTCGTCAGCGCCCAGGTCCAGCCCCTTGACCCGGTCGGCCAGGCGGCCATGGGCGGTGAGCATCATGATCCGCGTCGAGGATTCGGCGCGCAGGCGCTGCAGCACGCCCCAGCCATCGAGCCCGGGCAGGTTGACATCGAGGATCACCAGGTCGTACGCCTGCTGGCGGGCCAGGTGCAGGCCGTCGGTGCCGGTGTGGGCGCAATCGACCACGTAGCCGTTCTCGCGCAGGCCCTGTTGCAGGTAGTCGGCGGTGCGGGGTTCGTCCTCGATGATCAGTAGGCGCATGGTCGGGCTCTGTGTGGAAAGGGGGCGATTCTCGACCCTGTAGTGACATCAGGGTCAAGCGGCGAGGATGTTACTGGATGCGAATGGGCAAGCGGCGGGAATAACGGATTTGTAATACGCGGGTCATGTGCCTGACAGGGCGATCCTGTGCGAGCGGGCTTGCCCCGCGATGCGGTTGTCTTGCAGGACTGTAATGTCCGCCTCACCTTGGCGTTAGCTGCCGCTTGCGATGATGGCCCTGTCGAAACGGTTAACACGAGGCAAGCACGATGAACCTGACCAAGTACCTGCTGCTGGCGATTCTCGCCTTGGGCAGCACCAGTGTTTTCGCCGAGGGTGGCGCGGAACGTTCGAAGCAATTCTGGCAAGCGTTCCGCGACGACCAGGCTCGCCTGCACGGCGACAAGCAGCAGGCGCTGGCCGAGCGCGAGGCCGAGGAAAAGGCCCGCGAACTGGCCAAGGACTGAGTACCACACACCTGCACCGCGACAGCTCCTCGGCGCAGGTGACCCTGGGCGCCCGAACGGGCGCCTTTTTTTATTTGCGTGCCAGCAATGTGGCGCGACGCGGGGCCGGCAGGCCTTCGACGGTCTTGCCGTGGTCGTTCGGGTCGAGGAAGTCGCCCAGCGACTGGTAGCGCATCCACTCGGTGCTGCGCTGCTCCTCGATGCTGGTGACGCTGACATCGACGCAGCGCACATCGCTGAAGCCGGCGCGGCGCAGCCAGCGCTCCAGGGCCGGCACCGACGGCAGGAACCAGACGTTGCGCATCTGCGCGTAGCGATCCTCGGGTACCAGCACCTGGTTTTCGTCACCCTCGATCACCAGGGTTTCCAGCACCAGTTCACCGCCCTTGACCAGGCAGTCCTTGAGCGCCAGCAGGTGCTCGATGGGCGAGCGGCGGTGGTAGAACACGCCCATGGAGAACACGGTGTCGAAGCCTTCGAGGTTGGCCGGCAGCTCTTCGAGGGCGAACGGCAGGTGCCAGGCCGGCAGTTCAGGCAGGTACTGCTGCACGGCCTGGAACTGGCAGAAGAACAGCCAGTTGGGGTCCACGCCGATGACCATGTCGGCGCCGGCGCCGAGCATACGCCACTGGTAGTAGCCGTTGCCGCAGCCGACGTCGAGCACACGCTTGCCCTTGAGGTCCAGGTGCGGGCCGACCCGCGACCATTTCCAGTCCGAGCGCCATTCGGTGTCGACATGCACGCCGAACAGGTCGAACGGGCCCTTGCGCCAGGGCGACAGGCCCATCAGCGCCTGGCGCATCTGCGCCCGGGTGGCGTCGTCGCAGGTGCAGTCCAGGCGCAGGCCGTCGACCAGGTCGATCTCGCTCGGGGTCAGCTGCGGCAGTGCCTCGAGGGCGCCACGCCAGCGGTCGAAGTCGCCGTGGCCCTTTTCCAGCTTGGCTTCGAGTTGCGCCTGCAGGCCCTGGGACCAGGTGGCAAGGGGCGTGCCCGCCAGGCGGCGGACGAGGGGGGACAGATCGATCATGGCAGGGCTATCAGCGAGGCGAAGTTGAGGCATTGGAACCAGGGCACGACCTTGGAGAAACCGGCAGCGCGCAGGCGCTGTTCATGGGTCTCCAGGGTGTCGGGCTTCATCACGTTCTCGATGGCACTGCGCTTCTGGGCGATTTCCAGTTCGCTGTAGCCATTGGCACGCTTGAAGTCCAGGTGCAGTTCGTTGAGCAGGTCCTGCTCCTGCGCGTCGGTGAAGCGCAGTTTTTCCGAGAGGATCAGCGCACCGCCCGGCAACAGGGCCTGGCGGATGCGGCCCAGCAGCTCCAGGCGCTGCTCGGGGGCGACGAACTGCAGGGTGAAGTTCATCGCCACCACCGAGGCGGGCTCGAAGGGCAGGGCGAGGATGTCGGCCTCCAGCACCTGCACCGGCAGCAGCTCCTGGAACATCGAGTCCTGGGCGGTGAGGTACTGGCGGCAGCGCTCGACCATGGCCGCGGAGTTGTCCACCGCGATGACCCGGCAGCCGTCCGTGCGCACATGGCGACGCAGCGCCTGGGTCACCGCGCCCAGCGAGGCGCCGAGGTCGTACAGCGCGGAGTTCGGCTGGGCGAAGCGCGCGGCCAGCACGCCGAGGTTCTCGACGATGGTCGGGTAACCGGGCACCGAGCGCTTGATCATGTCCGGGAACACCTGCACCACGTCTTCGTTGAAGACGAAGTCGGGCACCTGCTCCAGGGGTTGGGCGAATAGGCGGTCGGGTTGTTTGCTCACGGGTGGGTCCAGGCGGCTGGCAATCTACAGGGGCGGCATTCTAGCCAAACCACGGCAAGCTTGCATGATTCGCTGACCGGCGCCGCCCGCTTACTTGACCCGGATGGCGCAATCGAAGGTCTGCACCGGGCGCACTTCCGGGGCCCACGGCTGCTGGTAGACCAGGATCAGGTGACCCTCGCCGGCGGCCTTGGCCTGGAAACGCCAGGTGGAAAGCCCGCCGCTGCCGACGATGCCGGCTTGTTCCGGTGAGTTGTATACCTCGGGGCCGAGGCTGCGCAGGATCTCCGGGGCCGGGTTCTGCAGCAGCCAGCGGTAGCCGGTGGTGGGGTTGCTGGGCAGCGTGAGGGTCATGGTCTGGCCGACGACCAGACGCTTGGGGCACTCGCTGTCGCCGTCCAGTTCGACGGTGTGTTGCGGGTGCTGGGCGCAGGCGGTGAGCAGGGCCAGGCCCAGGGGGACGAGCAGACGAGGGGCGATCATGTTGGCTCCTGAGGCTGAAGTTGCCTGAGGATAACCGAAGCTGTCGGAAGTTTGTGTGGTCTGTGCGGGCCAGATCGCGGGGCAAGCCCGCTCCTACAGGTTCCTGCAGGAGCTGGCTTGGGCTTTTTAGAACAGCACTTTCGCCACGTCGGCAAAGCGCTTGGCGAAATGCACGGTCAAACCGTCTTTCAGGTATTCGGGCAACTCTTCGAAGTCACCGCGGTTGGCCTCCGGCAGGATCAGTTCGAAGATCTTCTGCCGGCGCGCCGCGATCACCTTCTCGCGCACCCCGCCGATCGGCAGCACCTGGCCGGTCAGGGTCAGCTCGCCGGTCATCGCCACGCCCTTTTTCGGCGCCTGGTCACGGGCCAGCGACAGCAGGGCGCTGGCCATGGTCACGCCGGCGCTGGGGCCGTCCTTCGGCGTGGCGCCTTCAGGGACATGCAGGTGGATGAAGGCCTCGTTGAAATAACCCGGCGTACCGCCGAACTGCTTCAGGTTCGAGCTGACGTAGCTGTAGGCGATCTCCGCCGACTCCTTCATCACCTCGCCCAGCTGTCCGGTGAGCTTGAGGCCACGACTGAGGGTATGGATGGGGGTGGCTTCGATGGGCAGGGTCGCACCGCCCATGCTGGTCCAGGCCAGGCCGGTGATCACGCCCTTGCCGGCCAGCACCTGTTCGCTGCGGAACACCGGCATGCCCAGGGCGGGCTCCAGGTCCTTGGCGGCAATCCTGATCTTGGCCTCGGGGTCCTCGAGCAGCTTGACCACCGACTTGCGCACCAGCTTGCCCAGCTGTTTTTCCAGCTGCCGCACCCCGGCTTCGCGGGCGTAGCCTTCGATCACTGCGCGCAGGGCGGCGTCGTTGATGCCCAGGCTGGCCTTGGACACGCCGGCCTTCTCCAGTTGCTTGGGCCACAGGTGACGCTTGGCGATGGCCAGCTTCTCTTCGGTGATGTAGCCGGACAGGCGGATCACTTCCATGCGGTCGAGCAAGGGGCCGGGGATCGAGTCGAGGGTGTTGGCGGTGCAGACGAACAGCACCTTGGACAGGTCCAGGCGCAGGTCCAGGTAATGGTCGAGGAAGTCGACGTTCTGCTCGGGGTCGAGGGTCTCCAGCAGCGCCGAGGCCGGGTCGCCCTGGTAGCTCTGGCCCATCTTGTCGATCTCGTCGAGCATGATCACCGGGTTCATCACCTCGACTTCCTTCAGCGCCTGCACCAGCTTGCCCGGCTGGGCGCCGATATAGGTGCGGCGGTGGCCCTTGATCTCGGCCTCGTCGCGCATGCCGCCGACACTGAAGCGGTAGAACGGCCGGCCCAGGGATTCGGCGATGGACTTGCCGATGCTGGTCTTGCCCACGCCCGGCGGGCCCACCAGCAGCACGATGGAGCCGCTGATCTCACCCTTCCAGGCGCCCACGGCGAGGAACTCGAGGATACGTTCCTTGATGTCGTCCAGGCCCGCGTGGTGGCGGTCGAGCACCTTGCGCGCGTGCTTGAGGTCGAGCTTGTCCTTGCCGTACACGCCCCAGGGCAGGGCCGTGGCCCATTCCAGGTAGTTGCGGGTAACGGCGTACTCCGGCGAGCCGGTCTCGAGGATGGCCAGCTTGCCCATCTCTTCGTCGATGCGTTTTTTCGCCTGGTCAGGCAGGGTCTTGCCCTCCAGGCGCTGCTGGAACTGCTCCAGGTCGGCGCTGCGGTCGTCCTTGGTCAGGCCCAGCTCCTGCTGGATGACCTTGAGCTGCTCCTTGAGGAAGAACTCGCGCTGGTGCTCGCCGATCTGCCGGTTCACCTCGGCGGAGATCTCGTTCTGCAGCCGGGCCACCTCGACTTCCTTGCGCAGCATCGGCAGGACCTTTTCCATGCGCTTGAGCATGGGCACGCAGTCGAGCACTTCCTGCAGCTGGTTGCCGGTGGCCGAGGTGAGGGCGGCGGCAAAGTCGGTCAGTGGCGACGGGTCGTTGGGGCTGAAGCGGTTGAGGTAGTTCTTCAGCTCTTCGCTGTACAGCGGGTTGAGCGGCAGCAGCTCCTTGATCGCGTTGATCAGGGCCATGCCGTAGGCCTTGACCTCGTCGGTGGGCTCGGCCGGCTGGCGTGGGTAGTCGACTTCCACCAGGTAGGGCGGGCGATGGTGCTTGAGCCAGGTGCGGATGCGCACCCGGGTCAGGCCCTGGGCGACGAACTGCAGCTTGCCGCCTTCGCGGCTGGCGTGGTGCACCTTCACCAGCGTGCCGTACTCGGGCAGGGCCTTGGTGTCGAAGTGGCGGTGGTCTTCCGGCGGGGTGTCCATGAAGAACAGCGCCAGGGAGTGGTGCGGGGTCTTGGCGACCAGGTCGAGGGTTTCGGCCCAGGGTTCTTCGTTGACGATCACCGGCAGCACTTGCGCGGGGAAGAACGGGCGGTTGTGGATCGGGATCACGTAGACCTTGTCCGGCAGCTGCTGGCCGGGCAGGGCGAGGTGGTGGCCGGGGGTGGCCGAGGTATCGAGGTGTTCGACTTCGCTGTGTTCGTCGGGATGTTCCGGGAAATCCTGCTGGTCGCTCATGGGGCACCTGCGTGAATGGCTATGGTGCTTAGATGGGGCAGGGGAGGATGGGTTTCAATGGTAGACGAACGGGGTGAAACCATCGCGGGGCAAGCCCGCTCCCACGAGCCCCATACAGGCTGCGTGGGAGCGGGCTTGCCCCGCGATGAGGCTTACTCGGCTAGTTTGTAAGCGATGATGTAATCACCCATGCGGGTGCCCAGCGAGCCATGGCCGCCGGCGGTCACCAGCACGTACTGCTTGCCGTCCTTGCCGGTGTAGGTCATCGGCGTGGCCTGGCCGCCTGCCGGCAGGCGGCCCTTCCACAGCTCCTGGCCGTTCTTCACGTCATAGGCGCGCAGGTACTGGTCCAGGGTGCCGCTGAGGAAGCCCACGCCACCGGCGGTGACGATCGAGCCACCCATGCTCGGCACGCCCACCGGCATACCGATCGGCACCGGGGTGCTGTCGCGGGTGGTGCCGTTCTTGTGCTTCCACACCACCTTGTTGGTGAACAGGTCGATGGCCGCCACATAGCCCCAGGCTGGCGCCTGGCACGGGATGCCCAGCGGCGACATGAACGGGTGCATGGTTACCGCGTATGGCGCGCCGGCGTTCGGCTGCACGCCGCTGGTCTCGCTTTCGCGCTTGCTGCCTTCGGCTACCTGCTCACGCGGGATCATCTTCGACACGAAGGCCATGTAGTTCGGCGAGGTGAAGAGGATCTGGCGCACCGGGTCGACCGACACGCTGCCCCAGTTGAACACGCCGACGTTGCCCGGGTAGACCAGGCTGCCCTGCTCGGACGGCGGGGTGTACTGGCCTTCGTAGCGCAGGCTGCGGAACTGGATGCGGCAGAGCATCTGGTCGAACGGCGTGGCGCCCCACATGGCCTGTTCGGTCAGCTCGGGGCCGAGCAGGTTGAGGTCGGAGCGGGCCTGGGTCGGCGCGGTGTGGTCGCCTTTCACGGCGCCCTGCGGTACCGGGATCTCGCGGATCGGCACGATCGGCGTGCCGTCGCGGCGGTCGAGCACGTACAGGCTGCCTTGCTTGGTCGGCACGATGACCGCCGGCTTGACGCCGTCGTCGGTCTTCAGGTGAACCAGGGTCGGCTGGCTGCCAACGTCCATGTCCCACAGGTCGTGGTGGGTGAACTGGTAGTTCCAGCGCGCCTTGCCGGTGGCCAGGTCCAGGGCGACGATGCCGGCGCTGTATTTCTCGGCGCCGGGAGTGCGGTCGGCGCCCCACTGGTCGGGGGTCTGGTTGCCCAGCGGCAGGTAGATCATGCCGAGGTCTTCATCGACGCTGGCGATCGACCACATGTTGGCCGAGTTGCGGCTGTACATTTTCCCGTCGGCCAGGGGCTTGGTGTCGTCCGGGTTGTTGCTGTCCCAGTTCCACACCAGGTGGCCGTCGTGCACGTCGTAGGCGCGGATCACGCCGGACGGCTCGTTGGTCGACTCGTTGTCGGTGACGTGGCCACCGATGATCACCAGGCTACGGGTGATCGCCGCCGGCGAGGTGGAGTAGTAGCCACCGGCGGTGAACGGGCCGATGCCGCGGGTCAGGTCGATCACGCCCTGGTTGGCGAAGCCTTCGCAGACCTTGCCGGTGTCGGCGTTGATGGCGATCAGGCGGGCGTCGGCGGTGGGCAGGTAGAGGCGGCGCGGGCAGGCCTGGGCCACGGCCTGGCCTGCGTCGGTGATCTTCGGCGCGGGGCTGCCGTCACGGCTGACGTAGCTGTTCTCGTCGTAGTACGAGACGCCGCGGCAGGTCATGTGGGCGAAGCCCTTGAAGGTGCCGGTGGGGCTCTTGACCTGCGGGTCGTAGCGCCAGATCTCGGCGCCGGTGTCCGGGTCCAGGGCCAGCAGGCGGCTGTGGGCGGTGCACGCATAGAGCATGCCGTTGACCTTCAGCGGGGTGTTCTGGTTGGTCAGCTCCACCGGGTCGTTTTCGCTCGGCAGGTCACCGGTGCGGATGCGCCAGGCCTCTTCCAGGCGGTAGGCGTTCTGCGGGGTGATCTGGCGCAGCGGCGAGTAGCGGTCGCCGTGTTCGGTGCGGCCGTAGGCCTGCCATTCACCGTCCGGCATGGCCGGGGCGGCGCTGCCCATCTCGCTGTTGTCGCGGGTGAACTCGCCACGGATCTCGCCCGGGTGGGTGAACTGACTGGCCACGGCGGTGGCGCCGGAGGCGACCACGGCGACGCTGAGCAGGGCGGTGTTGACCTTCGACGCGGGGCCGACCAGCGGGCGGCGCGCCCACGGCAGCAGCAGGACCACGCCGATGGCGAACCAGATGGCCAGGCGCGGCACCAGTTGCCACCAGTCCAGGCCGACTTCCAGCAGCGCCCAGGCGGTGCTACCCAGCAGCACCAGGCCATACAGGCCCAGGGCGATGCGGCGCTTGGCCAGCAGCAGGATGCCGGACAGGGCGAAGCCGATACCGGCAATCAGGTAGTAAAGCGAGCCACCCAGCTGGCTCAGCTTGATGCCGCCGGCCAGCAGGGCCAGGCCCATCAGCAGCAGCAGAACGCCCATCAGGCGCGGTAGCCAGCGGGTTCCATTCTTGGCACCGTCAGTGCTCATCGTCTGTTCTCCGTAGTGTGAAAGGGTCGGGTTAGAAACTGCTCTGGATCTTCAGGCCACCGATCAGGGCGTCGTCGACCCGCGACACCCCGCCCGGATGGCGGATGTACTGCAGGTTCGGGCGCACGGTGAGCCAGTCGGCCAGGTGGATGCCGTAATAGAGTTCGGCGCTGTACTCGGTGTCCTGCACGGGCAGGAAGCCGGGGTTGTCGTAGTCGTCCAGGCCGTTGGTCTGGTTGATGAGGCGGGCGTTCTTGCGGTAGCCGGGATTGACGTGCACGCGGGCCAGGGCGAATCCGATGTCGTCCTTGGCGCGGGCATCGAAGGGCCCCTTGTAAACCACACCTGCCTGCACATAGTTGTCGATGGCATTGGTCTTCTTGTCGTGCACCGTGGCATTGGCGAACAGGCTCAGGCCACGCGACTGGTCCGAGGCCAGCGCGGTAACCTGCTGCTGGGCGCCGAGCCACAGGCCATGCTTGCTCGAGCTGCTGCGGTAGGCGGCGCCGCTGATGGCGGCTGGCGCGCCGTTGCTGTCCTTGAGTACATCCTGTGCCTTGGCATTACTGTAGTAGTAGCCGGCGCGATATTCCCCTTTCAGGCCATTGACCCGCGGGCTCCAGACCAGTTCGACCGGCATCACCGCGCCTTGGGTGCCGCTGCCGCTGAGCTTGAAGCCGTTGCCGCTCTCGAGGTTGGAGGGGTTCTGCTCGAACACGCCGACCTGGGCGTAGAGTTCGTCGTTCAGGTTGTAGCGCACGCGCAGGGCCCACTGGCTGACCGGCCAGTTGTACCAGATGCCACCGACCCAGTTGCCCACCTGCGAGCCGCAGAACGCCAGGTTCTGGAAGTCGCAGGGGAAGCTGTTGAAGTCCTCGCCTTCGCCGAAGCGGCCGAATTTCACGTCCAGCGCGCCATCGAAGTACTTCTGCTTGATCCACATCTGGGTCAGTCGCCAGGTCTCGCCACGGCCCCAGACTTCCTGCGCCGAGGTGAAGCCACCGACACGCGGGTCGTTGATGCGATCGTTGCTGATGTTGTCGCCATGGCGCTCGGTGACGGTCAGCTGGAACTCGGTGTCGTGCCAGCCAAGGATCTTTTGCAGGTCCATGTTCACGCCGAAGGTGAACTGGTCGCTGTAGCGCGCAGCGCGGTCGTGGCTGTAGCCGCCGTGCAGGTTGCTGCCCATCTCGCCGGTGTAGCCGAGGGTGAAGTCATAGCCTTTTTCCAGCAGCTCGCTGCGGGTCCCGCCCCAGTCGCCGAGCATCCACGGCGAGTCCTTGGCGAACATCTCGCTGGCGCTGGTGGTGGGGGACAGGGCGCCGAGCAGGGTGGCGAGGGCGAGGCCGGAGTAGCGGGTATTGGGCAGCTGGAGCATGAGATAGCGCTATCTTTTGATTGTTGAGGAAACGGCAAGCGCAACGAAGTGCGAGATCTTCGAAGGGAAATGACTGCGTTGGGGATCGAGTGAAGCGATTCAGCTTGCGGCAGGGAGGATATAGGGGAAGTTGTAAGAAAAAAAGACAAAATGTCGCAGGGGATTGTTGCTCACTAGGTAACAGTTCGAGGTACAGGGGCCTCTGTGGGAGCGGGTTTACCCGCGAATGCAATGTTGAATCCACTAACGCATTCGCGGGTAAACCCGCTCCCACAGAGGAGCCTTAGAAGGAAGTGCGCAGTCCCACCTGCACACTGCGCCCCGGCGCCGGCGCGATATCGCGCAGGATCGAGCTGGCATAGCGCACGGTCTGGTCGGTGAGGTTCTCGCCGCGCACGAAGGCCAGCCATTCACTCTGGCCGATGTCGAAGCGATACCCCAGGCTGGCGCCGAGGGTGGTGTAACCGTCTGTGCGGGTCTCGTTGGCCGGTTTGCGGTGCTGTGACGCGGCGTGCTGTACATCGACCCGCGCCTGCCAGCGGTCCAGCTCCCAGACCAGGCCACTGTTCAGGCGCAGCGGCGCGATGCGCGGCAGCGGCTCGCCGCTGTCGAGGTTCTTGGCCCGGGTGTAGTCGCCGGACAGTTCCAGGGCGAAGCTGCCGTAGCGGTTTTCCAGCAGTTGCCAGCGATCCTGGGCCTCGATGCCGTAGAAGCGTGCTCGCACGCCCTGGTAGGCATACTCGGGGATATCGCCGTGATCATGGTCGTGATCGTGGTCATGATCGTCGTGGCCGTGATCATGGCCTTCACGCAGGTTGCCGGTGCCGATCAGGCCGATGTAGTTGCGAAAGTGGCTGTAGAACACGCCGACGCTGCCCTTGTGGGTGCCGTTGTCAAAGCGCAGGGCCAGGTCGGTGGAGATGGCCTTTTCCTTGTTCAGGTTCGGATCGCCGATCTCGTAGGCGCCGGTGGCCACGTGGGCACCGTTGGCGTACAGCTCGTAGAAGGTCGGCGCGCGCTCGGTATAGCCGAGGTTGGCGGCCAGCGACCAGATCGGGTCGAGCTGGTACACCGCGCCCGAGGACAGGCTGAAGGCGTTGAAGCTGCTGGCGCTGTCGGCCCCGGCGAAGTTCTCGTTGCCCTTGGCGTCCGGATCGACCCGGGTGTGCTCCAGGCGCGCGCCCAGGCTCAGGTTGAGCCGTTCGCTGGCCTGCCATTGTTCGAGCAGGAACAGCGCCAGGCTGTCGGTGTCGGTGTGCGGGACAAAGGCTTCCTCGCCCAGCGCGGAGAACTCGTTGCGGCTGACCTGGGCGCCGATCACGCCCTCGACCGGGCCCAGCGGCTGGTGACGGGCCTCGATGCGCGCCTCGTAGCCCTTGTTCTTGAAGGTGGTGTGCACCTCGCCGCTTTCGATTTCGCGGTGCTGGTAGTCGGTGTAGCCGGCATCGACCTTGACCGAACTGAACGGCCCGTCGAGGTCGCGCAGTTCCGAGGCGAAGCCGTAGTGGTCCTGCTGCATGTCCAGGCGCACGCCGGGCTCGGCCACCGAGCCGTAGTTGCTGTCGTAGCGGCTGTAGGACAGGCCGGTATAGCCGTGGTCCCAGTGGTAGGAGCCGCCGATCGCACCGCCGTCCTGACGGCCGTCGCTGTTTTTCAGGCGATGCTTGCTGCCGGGCTCGTCGGCATCGCGGACTTTCGAACTGCGGGCGTAGCCGGGGATGCGCAGGTCGTTGAACTGGCGGCTGTTGGCGTCCAGGTGCAGGGCGAAGGCGCCGTTGCCGGCCTCAAGCTTGCCGGCACTGCTGCGGGTGGTGTCGGCGCCGCCGTAGCGCAGTTCGCCCGCGCCGTGGATGCCGTCGATGGGCGAGTCGGGGATGCGGTTGTCGAAGGTATTGACCACGCCGCCGATGGCGTTGCCGCCATACAGCAGCGCGGCCGGGCCGCGGACGATCTCGACCCGTTCGACGGTCACCGGGTCCAGTGGCACGGCGTGGTCATAGGACAGCGACGAGGCGTCCAGGGCGCCGACACCGTTGCGCAGTATGCGGATACGGTCGCCGTCCAGGCCGCGGATCACCGGGCGGCTGGCGCCGGGGCCGAACCAGGTGGAGGCGACGCCGGGCTGTTTGTTGAGGGTTTCCCCGAGGCTGCCGTGTTGCTGCTGCAGCAGGTCGTCGCCTTCGAGGACGGTGCTGGGCGCGGCCAGTTGGGCGTTGCCCAGCGGGTTGGCGGTGATCACCTGGGGTTGCAGCTCCACGGCCTGGCTGGAGGTGGAGGCCAGCCAGAGCGCGACGGCAAGGGGGGAGAGGTGCAGCGGCATGTGACGCATGGGGATGTGGCGTTCCTTGGCAGAATTGTTAATAGTTACTTTATAACATTTCATCACAAGCTGTTTGCCACTGGCCAGTACTTTGTGAGGTGACGCGTTTACCCTGTAGGAGCGGCCTTGCGCCGCGAAAGGGCCGCAAAGCGGCCCCAGGATCTTGGCCATGACCTATGTCGTCGGGGCTGCTTTGCAGCCCTTCGCGGCACAAGGCCGCTCCTACAGGGCACAGCGGTAGAGGCTGTAGATGCCACTACACTCGTGTAAGGTGCGCACCTTCCCGAACCTGGAGCACTGGCATGAGCACGGCCAATCACAACGCGCTGCACGGCAAGACCCTCGAGCAGATCCTCACCGAGCTGGTGGCGCACTACCAATGGCAGGGCCTGGCCGAGCGCGTCGACATCCGCTGCTTCAAGAGCGATCCAAGCATCAAGTCGAGCCTGACCTTCCTGCGCAAGACCCCGTGGGCACGGGAAAAGGTCGAGCAGCTGTACGTGAAGCTGCAGCGCAAAGGCTGATGCCGCGCCGCCCCTGGCTGACCCTGGCAGCCGTCCTCGGCTGGACCGGCCTGGCGATCCAGTTGTACCTGGTGCTGCTGGCGCGCTGGCAGGAGCAGGCCAGCCTGATCGGCGGGCTGGTCAACCTGTTCTGTTTTTTCACCGTGTTGAGCAACACGCTGGTGGCCACCGTGCTCAGCCAGGCCGCGTTCGGCCGCGAGTCGGCGGCCAGGCGCTGGTTCCTGTCGCCGGCGGTGAGCTCGTGCATCGCCGCGAGCATCCTGCTGGTGGCGCTGGCCTACAGCTTGTTGCTGCGCCACCTGTGGCAGCCCCAGGGCTGGCAGTGGCTGGCGGACGAACTGCTGCACGATGTGATGCCGCTGGTGTTCCTCCTGTACTGGTGGCTGGAGGTGCCCAAGGGGCGATTGCGGCTCTGGCACCTGGCGGCCTGGACGTTGTACCCGGCGTTGTATTTCGCCTTCGTGCTGCTGCGCGGGCATGAGATCGGGGTCTATCCCTATCCGTTCATCGATGTGGCACGGTTGGGATATGGGCAGGTGCTGGGCAATGCCCTGATGGTGCTGGCGGGGTTCTGGGGGATCGGGTTGGTACTGCTGGGGTTGGATCGCTGGCGCAGGCCTTCATGAGATTGCCGACCTCGCCATTCAGATCATGCGCAG
>NZ_JAQMYQ010000074.1:0-18178 GCF_028369275.1 Mitsuaria sp. RG | reverse complement strand
ACGGGTCGAGCTGGGCGAGATCGAGGCCGCGCTGAAGGCCCAGCCGGGGATTGCGGATGCGGTGGTGCTGGTGCGCAACGAGCGCCTGCTGGCGTGGTTCACCGAAGCTGATGTGGTCGATATCGATACCTTGCGCCAAGGGCTACAGGGCAGCCTTCCTGGTCACTTGGTACCGCAAGCCTTCATGCGTCTGGAGGAACTGCCACTGACCAGCCACGGCAAGCTGGACCGCAAGGCGCTGCCGGACCCTGATCCTGCAGCCCTGGCACGCCAGGCCTATGTCGCTCCAATCGGCGCGACCGAGGAGGCCATGGCTGCAATCTGGGCTGAAGTCCTGGGCATCGAACAGGTCGGTCGCCACGACAACTTCTTCGAACTGGGCGGCCACTCGCTGCTGGCGGTGAGCCTCACCGCGCGTCTGCGCCAGGCCGGCCTGCAGGCCGACGTGCGCACCCTGTTCGGCCAGCCGACCGTAGCGGCGCTGGCGGCAACCTTGGGCCATGGCCGCCAGGTCGAGGTCCCGGCTAACCGGATTCCGGCCGGCTGCACCCGGATCACCCCGGACATGCTGCCGCTGGTGGACCTTGAACCTGCCGCCATCGAGCGCATCGTCGCCACGGTGTCGGGTGGCGCGGCCAACGTGCAGGATATCTACCCGCTGGCGCCGTTGCAGGAGGGCATTCTCTACCACCACCTCAGCTCGCCGGAGCACGATCCCTATGTGCTGCAATCGCGCATGGCCTTCGCCAGCCGTGACCGGCTGCACGCCTTCGTCGATGCCCTGGGCAAGGTCATCGCCCGTCATGACGTGCTGCGTACGTCAGTGCTGTGGGACGGCCTGCCGCAGGCATTGCAGGTAGTCTGGCGCCAGGCTGAGCTGGCGCTGTTCGAGGTGGCCGACGAGGCTGCGGTGCCTCATGCCCTGGCCCTCGACCGGGCGCCACTGGTGCGCCTGTACCACTGGCCGGACGCGCAGGGCGCCGGAAGGCAGGCTGTGCTGCAGTTCCACCATATCGTCCTCGACCATACCGCGCTGGATGTGCTCGGCCGGGAACTGGTCAGCTATCTGCAAGGCGCGCCGGTGCCCGCCGAACAGGGCGCGCCGTACCGCAACTACGTGGCCCAGGCGCGGCTGGGCGTCAGCCAGGCCGAGCACGAGGCGTTCTTCCGCGAGCAGTTGGGCGATATCGACGAGCCGACCCTGCCGTTCGGCCTGGGCGACGTGCAGGTCGACGGCCTCGGCATCGAAGAGGCCCAGCTATGGCTGGACGAACCCCTGGCCACCGGTCTGCGCCAGCAGGCACGGCAGCTGGGCATCAGCGTCGCCAGCCTGTTCCACCTGGCCTACGCCCGCCTGCTGGCCGCCGCCAGCGACCGTGACAGCGTGGTATTCGGCACCGTGCTGCTCGGTCGCCTGGAAGGCGGCGCGGGAGCGGACCAGGCGCTGGGCATGTTCATCAACACCTTGCCGCTGCGCCTGGACCTTGCAGGCATCAACCTGCAGGACGCCGTGCGCCAGACCCAGCAGCGCTTGAGCGCCTTGCTCGCCCACGAGCATGCCTCACTGGCCCTGGCCCAGCGTTGCAGCGGCGTGCCGGCCCCGGCGCCGCTGTTCAGCGCCATGCTCAACTACCGCCACGGCAGCCAGGCGGACGAGGACCAGCGCCAGGCCCTGCAAGGCATCGAGACCCTGGACAGCAACGAGCGCAGCAACTACCCGCTGAGCCTGAGCGTGGACGATATCGGCGAACGCTTCCGTCTGGTTGCTCTGGCGCCGGCGGCGGTCGGCGCGGCGCGTGTCTGCGAGCAGATGCGGCGGGTGCTGGAGGCCATGGCCGAGGCCTTGGCCCATCAGCCACGGCAAGCGCTGCTGCAACTGCCGGTGCTGTCGGCCGAGGAGCACGACCTGCTGGTGCACGACTTCAACCGCACGGCGCAGCCCCACGACCTGAACCGGACCCTCCAGGACCTGTTCGAGGCCCAGGCCTTGCGCACGCCCGAGGCTGTTGCGCTCAGCGCCGAGCAGGGTGAACTCAGCTACGAGCAGCTCAACGCCCAGGCCAACCGCCTGGCCCATCACCTGATCGCGCTGGGCGTGCGGCCCGACGACCGGGTGGCGATCTGTGTCGAGCGCGGTCTGTCGCTGGTGGTCGGCCTGCTGGCGATCCTCAAGGCCGGTGGCGCCTATGTGCCGCTCGACCCGGATTACCCGGTCGAACGGATCCGCCACATGCTGGTCGACAGCCAGCCACGGGCGGTCCTGGTGCAGGCGGCCACCCGGGCGCTGATGGGGGATCTGCCACTGACCCAGGTCGATCTCGACCTGGCGGACTCGATCCGTGAGCCGGAGCACAACCCGCAGGTGCCGGGCCTGGCCGCCGCCAACCTGGCCTATGTGATCTACACCTCCGGCTCCACCGGGCTGCCCAAGGGGGTGATGGTCGAGCACCGCAACGTGGTCAACCTGGTGCACTGGAGCGCCGGGCTGTTCCCGGGCGAGGGCGCTTTACTGCACAAGACCCCGGTGAGCTTCGACGCCTCGGTGTGGGAGCTGTTCTGGCCGCTGTGCAGCGGCGTGCGCCTGGTGCTGGCCAAGCCGGACGGTCAGCGCGACCCGCAGTACCTGGCCGAGCTGATCCACCAGCAACAGGTCGGCGTGGTGCAGTTCGTGCCGGCGTTGCTGCAGCAGTTCCTCGAACACGAGGCCAGCGCGGCCTGCGCCAGCCTCAGCGATATCGTCTGCGGTGGCGGCGAGCTGACCGAGGCCCTGGTGCGCCAGGTGCGCGAGCGCCTGCCACGGGCAAGGCTGCACAACGTCTATGGGCCGACCGAGACCACGGTCGATTGCAGCGTCTGCACCTTGCACCCGCAGGATCCGTTGACATCGGGCGCAATGCCGATTGGCCGGCCGATCGACAACACCCGCCTGTACGTGCTCGACGGCCACGACCAACCCGTGCCGTTGGGCGTTGCCGGTCAGCTGCATATCGGCGGCGCCGGGGTGGCGCGTGGCTACCTGGGGTTGCCGGAGCAACAGGCCGAACGCTTCATCGCCAGCCCGTTCGCCGACGGCGAGCGGCTGTACCGCAGCGGCGATCGGGTACGCCAGCGCCCTGACGGCAGCCTCGAGTTCCTCGGCCGCACCGACCACCAGATCAAGCTGCGCGGCCTGCGCATCGAGCCGGGCGAGATCGAGGCCTGCCTTGCCCGGGTACCCGGGGTGCGCGAAGCCGTGGTGCTGGTGCACGACGCCCAACCGACCGGCCCGCGCCTGGTGGCCTATGTCACCGGCGCCGCGCCGCCCGCCGAGGTTCTGCGCGAGGCGCTGCTGGGGCAACTGCCCGAGTACATGGTACCGGCGCTGTTCATGGCCCTCGACGCCTTGCCGCTGACCCCCAACGGCAAGCTCGACCGCAAGGCACTGCCGCAGCCGGACCTGCCGGCGCGCGTCTACGAGGCGCCGCAAGGCGACACCGAGCAGCTGTTGGCGCGTATCTGGGGCGAGCTGCTGGGCGTGGAGCAGGTAGGCCGCCACGACAACTTCTTCGAACTGGGCGGCCACTCGCTGCTGGCCGTGACCCTCACCTCGCGCTTGCGCGAGGCGGGCCTGGAAGCCGACGTGCGCAGCCTGTTCGAACACCCGACGCTGGCAGACTATGCCGCCATCACAGACAGAATGGAGATCGTCCTGTGAGCATCAACGAACTACTGGCGACCCTGGCCGCCAACAATGTCCAGCTGGCCCTCAAGGATGGCCAGCTGGTGGTCCAGGGCAATCGCCAGGCCCTGAGCGACGCCGCGCTGGTGGCGCGGCTGCGCGAGCACAAGCCGGCGCTGCTGGGGATGCTCGAACGTGGCGAGTACGTGGCGGCGCGCCAGGGCAGCGTCGAGGTACCGGAAAACCGCATCCCCGCCGGCTGCGCGCGGATCACCCCGGCCATGCTCAGCCTGGTCGAGCTCGACCAGGCCAGCATCGACCAGTTGGTCGAAGGCGTGCCCGGCGGCGCGGCCAATGTGCAGGACATCTATCCGCTGGTGCCGTTGCAGCAAGGCATGCTGTTCCACCATGCCAGCGCCGGCGACCATGATCCCTACGTGATGCAGGCGCGCTTCGTGTTCGCCAGCAGCGCCCGGGTCGAGGCCTTCGCCCAGGCCCTGCAAGGGGTGATCGACCGCCACGACATCCTGCGCACCTCGGTGCACTGGAAGACACTCGAGACGCCGGTGCAGGTGGTCTGGCGCCAGGCCCGGCTGCGGGTCACCCAGTTGGCCGAGGGCCAGCTGCCGGACAGCGGCTTCGACCTGACCCAGGCACCGTTGATCCGCCTGCAATGCCAGGCGGCGCAGGCGGATGGGCAGGTCCACGCGACCCTGCAGTTCCACCACGTGGCCATGGACCACAGCGCCCTTGAGGTGGTGCGCCACGAAATGCTTGCCTTCCTGCTCGGCGAAAGTGCCCGGTTGGGCCGTCCGCTGCCGTTCCGCAACCATGTGGCCCAGGCCCTGCTGGGCGTCGGCGAGGCCGAGCACGAGGCGTTTTTCCGCGACATGCTCGGCGGCGTGGACGCGCCGACCCTGGCCTATGGCCTGGCCGATGTGCAGGGGGATGGCGCGGCGCTGAACGAGCACGCGCTGGACCTCGACCTGGCGCTGTGCCGCGCGCTGCGCGCCCAGGCCCGCAGCCAGGGGGTGAGCGTCGCCAGCCTGTTCCACCTGGCCTGGGCGCGGGTGCTGGGCGGCCTGACCGGGCGCGACCAGGTGGTGTTCGGCACCGTGCTGATGGGCCGTCTGCAAGGCGCCGAGGCCACCGACCGGGCGCTGGGCATCTTCATCAATACCTTGCCGCTGCGGGTGGACCTGGACGACGCCGACCTGGCCTGCGCGATCAAGGCCACCCACCAGCGCCTGAGCACGCTGATGCGCCATGAGCACGCGCCCCTGGCCCTGGCCCAGCGCTGCAGCGGCGTGGCGGCGCCGACGCCGCTGTTCAATGCCTTGCTCAACTACCGCCACAGCGCGGCCTCGGGCTCCGAAGCGGTGCTGCGCGCCGGCTGGGCCGGGATCGAGATCGTGCACGCCGCCGAGGCCACCAACTACCCCTTGACGTTGAGCGTCGACGACTTCGGCGAAGCGTTCCGCCTGACCCTGCTGGCCAGCCCCGAGGTGCCGGCACGACGTGTCTGTGCCTACCTGGAGCAGACCCTGCGCAGCCTGCTTGCGGCGACGTCCACCGCTGAAGTCAGGGCGCTGCCGATGGTGCCTGCCGACGAGCGTGAGCAACTGCTGGAAACCTTCAACCAGACCCCGGGCATCGAACAGTCGCACGGTCCGTTGCATCGGCGTATCGAGGCCGTGGCCCAGGCCCATCCCCACGCCCTGGCCGCCACTGCCAATGACCAGTCGCTGACTTATCAGCACCTGAACCAGCGCGCCAATGCCCTGGCTCACCACCTGATCGGCCTCGGCGTGCGCCCCGATGACCGCGTGGCAGTGTTCGCCCGTCGTGGCCTGGACACGCTGATTGGCCTGGTCGCGGTGCTCAAGGCCGGCGCCGGCTACGTGCCGGTGGACCCGGCCCATCCGGACGAGCGTGTGCGCTACCTGCTCGACGACAGCGCGCCAGTGGCCGTGCTGACCCAACAAGCGTTGCGCGGCCGCCTGGATGGGATCACGGTGCCGGTGCTGGCGCTCGATCAGGCTGACTGGCCGCAGCGGCTGGATGATCCAGCCGTCGCCGACCTGGGACCGGAACACCTGGCCTACGTGATCTACACCTCGGGCTCCACCGGGCAGCCGAAGGGGGTGATGGTCGAGCACCGCACCCTGAACAACCTGGTGGACTGGCACTGCCGGGCCTTCGACCTGTGCCTGGGCCGGCACACTTCGAGCCTGGCCGGCTTCGGCTTCGACGCCATGGCCTGGGAGGTCTGGCCGGCGTTGTGCGCCGGGGCCACCTTGCACCTGGCGCCCGCCGGCGAGGGCCACGAGGACCTTGATGCGCTGCTGGCCTGGTGGCGCGCCCAACCGCTGGATGTCAGCTTCCTGCCCACCCCTGTGGCCGAATACGCCTTCAGTCATCAACTGGGTCACCCGACCTTGCGCACCCTGTTGATCGGCGGGGATCGCCTGCGCCAGTTCAACCGCACCCAGACCTTCGCCGTGGTCAACAACTACGGCCCGACCGAAACCACCGTGGTGGCCAGCTCCGGGGTGGTGGAGGCGGGGGGCGCGCTGCACATCGGCGGCCCCGTGGACAATGCCCGCCTGTACGTGCTCGACGCCGGGTTGCAGCCGGTAGCATTGGGCGTGGCGGGCGAGCTGTACATCGGCGGCGCCGGGGTCGCCCGTGGCTACCTTGGCCGCCCGCAGCTGACCGCCGAGCGCTTCCTCGACGATCCGTTCGCGGCAACGCCGGGCGCGCGCATGTACCGCACCGGTGACCTGGTGCGCTGGCTTGCCGACGGCACCCTCGATTACCTGGGGCGCAACGACGACCAGGTGAAGATCCGTGGGGTACGCATCGAACTGGGCGAGATCGAGAACCGCCTGAACAGCCTGCCGGGCATCGGCGAGGCCGTGGTGGTGGCGCGTGAGGACCAACCCGGCCAGCCGCGGCTGGTGGCCTACTTCACCGCGCAGACGGGTCTCGAGGCACCGTTGCCCGAGCACCTGCGCACGCAACTGCTGGCCCATCTGCCGGAGTACATGGTGCCGGTGGCCTTCGTCGCCCTGCAGGTGCTGCCGCTGACCGCCAACGGCAAGCTCGACCGCCGCGCCTTGCCGGCGCCTGAGCGTTCGGCGCTGTTCGAGCGCGGCTACGTGGCCCCCGAGGGCGAACTGGAAACTGCCCTGGCCCAGCTGTGGGCCGAACTGCTGCAGGTGGAGCAGGTTGGCCGGCATGACCATTTCTTCGCCCTGGGTGGCCATTCGCTGCTGGCCATGCGCATGGTGTCCCAGGTGCGCCTGCGCCTTGGCGTGGAGCTGACCCTGGCCGAGCTGTTCGCCAATCCCGAGCTGGCCGCCGTGGCCCAGGTGCTGGCGAGCGCCGGGCACAGCGCGCTGCCGGCCATCGTCGCGGTGTCCCGTGAACAGCCCTTGCCGTTGTCGTTCGCCCAGCAGCGCCTGTGGTTCCTGGCCCAGCTGGAGGGCGGCAGCCAGGCCTACAACGTGCCGCTGGCCCTGGGCCTGCGCGGCGCGCTGGATGCCGACGCGCTGGAGCGCGCCTTGCTGTGCATCGTCGCGCGCCATGAGGGCCTGCGCAGCCGCTTCGTGCCCGCAGGCGACAGCGCCGAGGTGCACGTCGCCGCCACGCCGCTACCGGGCTGGCTGCGGCGCCTGAGCCTGGCGCCCGATGACCTGGCCGCGCACCTGCAGGCCGAGGCCACCGCGCCGTTCGATCTGGTCGAGGGGCCATTGCTGCGCGCCAGCCTGCTGCGACTGGAGGATCAGCACCATGTGCTGCTGCTGACCCTGCATCATATCGTCGCCGACGGCTGGTCCCTCGGCGTGCTTACCCGTGAGCTGGGCGCGCTGTACCCGGCCATGGGCCAGGGCCTGGACGATCCGTTGCCGGCCCTGGCCATCCAGTACGGCGACTATGCCGTGTGGCAGCGGCGCTGGCTGGCCGGTGAGCAGCTGCAACGCCAGGCCGACTACTGGCGCCAGGCCCTGGATGGCGCGCCGACCCTGCTGAGCCTGCCGAGTGATCGGCCACGACCGCCACGCCAGGACTTCAGCGGCGCCAGCCTGGCGCTGCAGCTGGATGCGCGCCTGGGGGCCGGCCTGCGGGCCCTGGCCCAGCGGCATCAGGCAACTCTGTACATGGTGCTGCTCAGTGCCTGGGCCGCGACCCTGGCGCGCCTGTCCGGGCAGACAGAGGTGGTGGTCGGCTGCCCGGTGGCCGGACGCGGCCATGCCGAGCTGGAGCCGCTGGTGGGGCTGTTCGTCAACACCCTGGCGCTGCGCATCGACACGTCGGGCGCGCCGAGCAGCGAGCGCCTGCTGGCCCAGGTGAAGGCACGCCTGCTCGACGCCCAGGCGCACCAGGACCTGCCGTTCGAGCAGGTGGTGGAGATCGTCCGCCCGGCGCGTAGCCTCGGCCACACGCCGTTGTTCCAGACCACCCTCAACTGGCTGGCCACCGAGGGCGTCGCGCCGAGCCTGGCGGGTTTGCGCCTGGAGGGCGTGGCCCAGGCCAACCAGGTGGCCAAGTTCGACCTGTCGCTGAGCATGGGCGAGCAGGGCGAGGCGTTGGTCGGCAGCCTCGAGTACGCCACGGCATTGTTCGATGAAAGCAGCGTGTGCCGTTTCGCCGGTTACTTCGAGCGCCTGCTGCGGGCCATGGTCGCCAACGACCAGGCGCCTCTGGCCGAGGTGGAGTTGGTCGGCGGCGCCGAACGCCGACGCCTGCTGCACACCTTCAACAACAGTGCCCGGGCATTCCCGGTCGGCCAGACCCTGCCGGCCCTGATCGAGGCCCAGGCGGCCCGTGCCCCGCAGGCGCTGGCCGCCGTGGCCGGCGATGCACGCCTGAGCTACGGCGAGCTGAACCAGCGCGCCAACGCCCTGGCCCATCACCTGATCGAACGCGGCGTAGGGCCCGATGACCGGGTCGCGGTGGTCGCCCGGCGCGGCCTGGATACCCTGGTGGCGCTGCTGGCGGTGCTCAAGGCCGGTGGCGCCTATGTACCGGTGGACCCGGCGCATCCGGATGAGCGCCTGCGCTACCTGCTCGAGGACAGCGCCCCCGTGGTGGTCCTGGCCCAGCAGGCGTTGCTGGCACGCCTGGACGGGTTGGCCGTGCCTGTGCTGGCCCTGGACCGGCCGGACTGGCCGGCGCGCACGGACAATCCCGAGCTGCCCGGCCTGTTGGCCAGCCACCTGGCCTACGTGATCTACACCTCTGGCTCCACCGGGCAGCCCAAGGGCGTGATGGTCGAGCACCGTACCTTGGCCAACCTGGTGCACTGGCACTGCAAGGCCTTCGAGCTGGGCGCCGGCGAGCACACTGCCAGCGTCGCCGGCTTCGGCTTTGATGCCATGGCCTGGGAGGTCTGGCCGGCCCTGTGCGCCGGCGCGGTGCTGCACCTGCCACCGGCCGAGCTGGGTAACGAGCAGCTCGACGGCCTGTTGGCCTGGTGGCTGGAGCAACCGCTGAAGGTGGCCTTCCTGCCGACACCGGTCGCCGAATATGCCTTCACCCAGGGGCTGCGCCATCCGACCCTGCGCACCCTGCTGATCGGTGGCGACCGCCTGCGCCAGTTCACCCGCGACCCCGGCTGCGTCGTGGTCAACAACTATGGCCCCACCGAGGCGACGGTGGTCGCCACCTCCGGCCTGGTGCTGCCGGGCGGGGCGCTGGACATCGGCCGGCCTATCGCCAATGCCCGGGTCTACCTGCTGGACGAGGCGCGGCAACTGGTACCGTGTGGCGTGACCGGCGAGCTCTACGTGGGCGGTGTCGGGGTGGCGCGGGGCTACCTGAACCGTGCGCATCTGACGGCCGAGCGCTTCCTCGACGACCCGTTCAGCGAGCAGCCTGGCGCACGCATGTACCGCACTGGCGACCTGGCCTGCTGGAACGCTGACGGCACCCTGGACTACCTGGGCCGCAACGACGACCAGGTGAAGGTGCGCGGCCTGCGCATCGAGCTGGGGGAGATCGAGGCGCAGTTGCTGGCCTTGCCTGGCGTCGCCGAAGCGCTGGTGCTGGCCCGCGAGGATCAGCCCGGCCAGCCGCGCCTGGTGGCCTACTACATCGCCGGCCCTGAGGCGCAGCCGGTCGGCGCCCTGCGCGCCGCCCTGCAACAGCGCTTGCCGGGCTACATGGTGCCGACGGCCCTGGTGCGCCTGGATGCCTGGCCATTGACCGCCAACGGCAAGGTTGATCGTCGCGCGCTGCCGTTGCCCGAGCGCGAGGCGTCGGCCAGCCAGGTCCACGAGGCTGCCGAGGGCGCGCTGGAAATGGCCCTGGCCGAACTGTGGTGCGAGCTGCTGCAGCTGGAACGGGTAGGGCGCCAGGACCGCTTCTTCGAACTGGGCGGCCATTCGCTGCTGGCCATGCGCATGGTCGGCCAGGTGCGGGTGCGCCTGGGTCGGGAGCTGTCGCTGGGCGAGCTGTTCGGCGACGACCGCCTGCTGGCGGTGGCGGCGACCCTTGCCGAGCGCGGTGGCGAGGTGCTGCCGGCCATCGAGCCGACGCCCCGTGGCCAGTCCCTGCCGCTGTCGTTCGCCCAGCAGCGCCTGTGGTTCCTGGCGCAGATGGACGATGCCAGCGCCGCCTACCATATTCCCCTGGGCCTGGCCTTGCACGGCCCGCTGGACCGCGCGGCGCTGGAGCAGGCACTGGCGCGCATCGTCGAGCGTCACGAGAGCCTGCGCAGCCACTTCACCCAGGAAGGCGCCGAGGCAAGGGTACGCGTGGCCCCGGGCCGCGGCGGCTTCGCCCTGGCCTGGCACGACCTGCGCGGCGCCGCGCAGCAGCTGCCCGAACTGATGCAGGCCGAGGCGCTGCTGCCCTTCGACCTGGCGCACCAGTTGCCGGTGCGTGGCCGCCTGCTGTGCCTGGCGGCAGAGCATCACGTGCTGCTGCTGACCTTGCACCATATCGTCGCCGACGGCTGGTCGATGGGCGTGTTCACCCAGGAGCTGGCGGCGCTGTACCAGGCCTTCAGCGAAGGGCACGACGACCCGCTGCCGGCGCTGGCGATCCAGTACGGCGACTACGCCCTGTGGCAGCGCCGCTGGCTGGCCGGCGACGCGCTGCAGCGCCAGGGCGAATACTGGCAACAGGCCCTTGCCGGCGCGCCGGTGCTGCTGACCCTGCCCACCGACCGGCCACGGCCGGCCCGCCAGGACTACCGCGGTGACCGGGTCGAGATACGTTTGGATCGGCGTCTGAGCGAAGACCTCAGGGCGCTGTGCCTGCGCCACGGGGTCACCCCGTTCATGCTGTTCGGCGCCGCCTGGGCGGTGCTGCTGGCGCGCCTGTCCGGCCAGGCCGAGGTGGTGATCGGCACACCGGTGGCCAACCGTCGGCAGGCCGAGGTCGAAGGGCTGATCGGCTTGTTCGTCAACTCCCTGGCCCTGCGCATCGATACCGCCGGACTGCCCGACGTCGGCGCGCTGCTGGACCGGGTCAAGGCCTGCGTCAGCCAGGCCCAGGACCATCAGGACCTGCCGTTCGAACAGGTGGTGGAACTGCTGCACCCGCCGCGCAGCCTGGCCCATACCCCGCTGTACCAGGTGTCGCTGGCCTGGAACGGCGTGCCGGGCGAGGCCCTGCAACTGGGCGACCTGCAACTGGAGGCACTGGGCGGCGCGCAGATCTTCGCCAAGTTCGACCTGACCCTGAGCCTGGGCGAGACCGCCGACGGCTACGGCGGCGCCCTGGAGTTCGCCACGGCACTGTTTGACCGGGCGACCATCGAACGCCATGTCGGCTACCTGGAGCAACTGCTGTGGGCGATGGCCGGCAGCGACCAGGCGGTGCCGGCGAAGGTCGAACTGCTGGGCGCCGCCGAGCGTCGCCAGGAGCTGGTGACCTGCAATGCCAGCGAATTGGTCGGCGGCTTGCAGCAACCGGTGCAGGCGTTGTTCGAGGCGCAGGTGGCGCGTATGCCGCAGGCGTTGGCGCTGCAGGCCGAGGACGGCCAGATGAGCTACCGGCAACTGAACGAGGCGGCCAACCGCCTGGCCCATCAGCTGATCGCCCAGGGCGTGGTCGCCGACAGCCGGGTCGCGGTGTGCCTGGCCCGTGGGCCGCAACTGCTGGTCGGGCTGCTGGCGGTGCTCAAGGCCGGCGGCGCCTACGTGCCGCTGGACCCGGGCTACCCCGACGAGCGCCTGGCCTACATGCTTGCCGACAGCGCGCCGCTGGCGTTGCTGGTGGATGCCGGCAGCCGCGGGCGCTTTATCGACAGTGCCGTGCCACGCCTGGACCTTGACCAGCCGACCTGGACCGGCCAGTCGCCGGACAATCCGCAGGTGAGCGGCCTGGGTGCCCGCCACCTGGCCTACGTGATCTACACCTCCGGCTCCACCGGCACGCCGAAAGGGGTGATGGTCGAGCACCGCAGCCTGTGCAACCTGGTGCATTGGAGCTCGCGGCTGATCGCCCCGACCGTCGAGGGCGCGCTGCTGCACAAGACCCCGGTGAGCTTCGACGCCTCGGTGTGGGAGCTGTTCTGGCCGCTGTGCGCCGGCCTGCGCCTGGTGCTGGCGCGCCCGGACGGCCAGCGCGATCCGGCCTACCTGGCGGCGCTGATCCAGCAACAGCGGGTCAACGTGGTGCAGTTCGTGCCGGCGCTGCTGCAGCAATTCCTCGCCCTTGAGGCCAGCGCGGCCTGCGACAGCCTCACCGATATCGTCTGCGGCGGCGGCGAGCTGACCACGACGTTACTGCAACAGGTGCGCGAGCGCCTGCCGCAGGTACGCCTGCACAACGTCTATGGCCCGACCGAGGCCACCGTCGATTGCAGCGTCTGGACCCTGGAGCCCGGGCAACCGCTGCCTGAAAGCGCGCCACCGATCGGCCGGCCGATCGCCAATACCCGGCTCTACGTGCTCGACCGCAACGGCCTGCCGGTGCCCCGTGGCGTGGTGGGCGAGCTGCACATCGGCGGCGTCGGCGTGGCCCGTGGCTACCTGGGCCTGTCGGAACTGGACGCCGAGCGCTTCGGCGACAGCCCGTTCGTGGTCGGCGAGCGCCTGTACCGCAGCGGTGATCTGGTGCGCCGCCGCGCCGACGGCGAGCTGGAGTTCCTCGGCCGCGACGACTTCCAGGTCAAGCTGCATGGCCTGCGTATCGAACTGGGCGAGATCGAGGCCTGCCTGGCCAGTCATCCCGCGATTCGTGAAGTTGCGGTGCTGCTGCGTGGCGAGCGGTTGGTCGCCTGGTTCACCGCCCACGACGACGCGCCCGGGATCGAGGCGTTGCGTCGGCATGCCCTGGCGCAGCTGCCAGACTACATGGTGCCGTCGGCCTATGTGGCGATGCCGGCCATGCCGCTGACCGCCAATGGCAAGCTCGACCGCGAGGCGCTGCCCGAGCCCGGCGCCGAGGCCGTGCTCAGCCGTGCCTACGAGGCGCCGCAAGGGGAAGCCGAGACCCATCTGGCGGCACTGTGGGCCGAGCTGCTGAACGTGCCGAGGGTAGGGCGCCAGGACCACTTCTTCGAACTGGGTGGCCACTCGCTGCTGGCGGTGACCCTGATCGCCCGCCTGCGTGCCGAAGGCCTGGAGGCGGACATCCGCGTGCTGTTCGCCGAGCCGACCCTGGCCGCCTTGGCCGGCACCCTGGGCCAGCATGGCGGGCCCCGGGTGCCGGCCAACCGTATTGGCGCCGACTGCCGACGCATCACACCGGACCTGCTGGCGCTGGTGGCGCTGGAGCAGGCGGCCATCGACCGCATCGTCGCCCAGGTCCCGGGCGGCGCCGCCAACGTGCAGGACATCTACCCGCTGGGGCCGTTGCAGGCGGGGATTCTCTACCACCACCTGGCCAGCGAGGGGGATGATCCGTACCTGTTGCAGGCGCGTTTCGCCGTGGCCGACCGCGCGCGGCTGGAGGCGCTGCAGCGGGCCTTGGACCAGGTGATCGCCCGTCACGATATCCTGCGTTCCTCGCTGTACTGGGACGGCCTCGCCGAACCCGTGCAGGTGGTGTGGCGCCAGGCATCGCTGCCAGTACAGGAGGTGTCGCCGGGGGCGGCGCAGGTCTTGCGCCTGGACCTGACCCGCGCACCCATGCTGCGCTTGCTGCACAGCCAGGACCCGGCCAGCGGGCGCATCACCGCGACCCTGCTGTTCCACCACCTGGTCATGGACCACGTGGCCCAGGATGTGCTGCGCGCCGAACTGCAGGCCTGCCTGCTCGACGAGCAGCGCCAGTTGCCCGCGCCGGTGCCGTACCGCAACTACATCGCCCAGGTGCTGCAAGGCGCGGGCGAAGCCGAGCACGAGGCGTTCTTCCGCGAACAGCTGGGCGACATCGACGAGCCGACCTTGCCCTATGGCCCGCATCCGCTGGCTCATCAGGGCGCCGAGGCCGAAGCCCGGATACTGCTGGATGACGGCCTGGCGCGACACCTGCGCGAGCAAGCGCGGCTGCTGGGCGTCAGCGCCGCCAGCCTGATGCACCTGGCCTGGGGGATGGTGCTGGGGCAGTTGTCGGGGCGCGACAGTGTGGTGTTCGGTACCGTGCTGCTCGGTCGCCTGCAGGGTGGCGAAGGCGTGGAGCGCGCCTTGGGCGTGTTCATCAACACCTTGCCGCTGCGCCTGGAGGTGGGCCGCCTGCCGGTGCGCGAGGCGCTGCTCGACACCCACCGCCGGCTTACCGGGCTGCTGGTGCACGAGCATGCGCAACTGGCCCTGGCCCAGCGTTGCAGCGCGCTGCCGGCCGGCGCGCCGCTGTTCAGCGCCTTGCTCAACTACCGCCACAGTGCCACGGCCCTGGTCCGTGACGGTGCTGCCGGGCGCGCCTGGGAAGGCATCGAGCTGCTGCATGCCGAGGAACGCAGCAACTACCCGCTGGCCCTGAGCATCGACGACCTGGGCGAAGGCTTCGGCCTGACCGCGCAGTGTGCGCCAGGCCTGGATGCGCGACGCCTGTGCGGTTATCTGCAACAGGCCCTGGAAAACCTGGTCGAGGCCCTGACTCAGGATCCCGAACGAGGCCTGGAACGGCTGGAGATCGTGCCGGCCGAGGAACGCCGGCGGCTCCTGGTGGGCTTTAACGCCACGCAACGTGATTACCCGCGAGCGTTGCCGGTGCAGCGCCTGTTCGAGCAGCAGGTGGCGCGGCACCCGCTGGCGCTGGCGGCGCGCCACGATGAACGCCAGCTCACCTATGGCGAGCTCAACGAGCAGGCCAACCGCCTGGCCCATTGGCTGATCGGCGAGGGCGTGGCGGCAGGCGATCCGGTGGCGATCCTGCTGCCGCGCTCGTTGCCCTTGCTGGTGGCGCAGCTGGCCGTGCTCAAGTGCGCGGCCATCTATGTGCCGCTGGACATCAACGCCCCGGCCGAACGCCAGGCGTTCATGGTCCAGGACTGCCAGGCCGTGGCGCTGCTGACCCTCGGCAGCCTGGCGGCGGAATGCGAGGCGCGGCGCATCGACCTGGACTGCCTGGCCCTCGACGACCAGCCGGCGCACAACCCGAACCTGGCGCAGGACGCCGACGCGGTGGCCTATGTGATGTACACCTCGGGCTCCACCGGCACGCCGAAGGGGGTGCGGGTGACTCACCGCGGCATCACCCGGCTGGTGCTGAACAACGGCTATGCCGACTTCGATGCCAGCGACCGTTTCGCCTTCGTCTCCAATCCGGCGTTCGACGCCGCCACCCTGGATGTCTGGGGCGGCCTGCTCAACGGTGGCCAGGTGCTGGTGATCGATCACCAGACCCTGGTCGAGCCAACGCAGTTCGCCACCGCGTTGCGCCAGGGTGGCGCCAGCGTGATGTTCGTCACCACGGCGCTGTTCAACCAGTATGTGCAGCTGATCCCCGAGG
Source organism: Mitsuaria sp. RG (assembly GCF_028369275.1). Lineage (NCBI taxonomy): Bacteria > Pseudomonadati > Pseudomonadota > Betaproteobacteria > Burkholderiales > Sphaerotilaceae > Roseateles > Mitsuaria sp. RG. Next base: position 2,667 of record NZ_JAQMYQ010000074.1, on the reverse strand, counting down.
CCCTGGCCGGGCTGCGGGTCCTGCTGTGCGGCGGCGAGCGCGGCGAGCCCGCCAGCTTCCGGGCGTTGCTGGCGCGGGCGCCGAACCTGCGCCTGGTGCACTGCTACGGGCCCACCGAGACCACCACCTTTGCCACCGCCTGCACCGTGCGGGCCGTGGCCGACGGCGCCGAGCATGTGCCGATCGGCGGCCCGATCGGCAATACCACGGCCTATGTACTCGACGCGCACGGGCGCCTGCTGCCCGAAGGCGTGACCGGCGAGCTGTACATCGGCGGCGACGGCGTAGCGCTGGGCTACCTGAATCGCCCGCAACTGACCGCCGAGCGTTTCCTCGACGACCCGTTCGGTGCTGGGCCCGGCGCGAGGTTGTACCGCACCGGCGACCTGGCCCGCTGGCGTGATGACGGCCAGCTGGAGTGTCTGGGGCGCACCGACGACCAGGTGAAGATCCGTGGTTTCCGTATCGAGCTGGGCGAGATCGAGCAGCACCTGGCCCAGTGCCCGGGCGTGGACGAGGTCGTGGTCATGGCCCTGCGCCTGGAGCAGGGACCGCTGCGCCTGGTGGCCTGGTACACCCGTACCGACGCGGCCCTCGACGGCGTGGCGTTGCGCGGTTTCCTGCGCGAACGGCTGCCGGAGTACATGTTGCCGACGGCGTTCGTCGCGCTCGAGGCGTTGCCGTTGACCAACAATGGCAAGGTCGACCGCCGGGCGCTGCCGCTGCCGGGCGCGCAGGACCTGGCCGTGGCGGTGTTCGAGGCCGCTGCAACACCGGTGGAACAGGCATTGGCCGCGCTGTGGGCGCAAGTGCTGGAGGTCGAGCGGGTGGGGCGGCATGACAGCTTCTTCGAACTGGGCGGGCATTCGCTGTCGGCGATCCGCCTGGTAGGCGAGATGCGCCAGGCCGGCCTGCACACGACCCTGGCGGAGCTGTTCCAGCACCCGACCATCGCCACCCTGGCAGCGCGCCTGGGCGAGGGTGCGCACGAGGACGAAGGCCTGGTCACGGTGCGCGCCGCAGGCAGCCAGCCTGCCTTGTTCCTGATCCACGAGTTCAGTGGCCTGGACCTGTACTTCCCGGTCCTGGGGCGGCATATCGAAGGTGATTTCCCCGTCTACGGCCTGGCTGGCGTCGCCCCTGGGGAGGCGCAGCTGAATACCATGGAGTGTCTGGCGGCACGCCTGGTACGGCGGATCCGCGCCGTGCAGCCACACGGGCCGTATCGGCTGGCGGGCTGGTCGTTCGGCGGCGTGCTGGCCTACGAGGTGGCCGCGCAGTTGCTGGGCGCGGACGAGCCGGTGGCCTTCGTCGGCCTGATCGACACCTACGTGCCGCGCCTGAGCGACCAGGGCAAGGCGCGCTGGCAAGGGCCGCACCTGCTGCAAGGGCAGCTGTTGCTGCATTGCCGGGTGCATTGGCAGGCCCAGGGCGAGGCGGGGGCGGCGCAGTTGGCCGAGATCGAGGCATTGCAGCCCGGGGCGCTGGCGTTCGAAGCACTGCTCGCCCACTGCCGTGATCGCCAGCTGCTGGTGCCCGGCCTGGTCCAGGCCAGCGACGGGCAATTGCGCCACTTCTTCGAGCGTCACCTGGCCCATGGGCATGCCCTGGCCCACTACCGGCTGGCACCGTTGCCGGTGCCGCTGCACCTGTTCGTGGCCGAGCAGCGCAGCGCCGGCATCGTCACCGACAGCCCGACCCTGGGCTGGGCCGAGGCCTTGCCGGTGCAGGCGTTGCATTGCCTGAGCGTGCCGGGTGATCACCAGAGCATGGTGCAGGATCCGCAAGCGGCGGTGCTGGGCCAGGCCATCGCGCAGGCCTTGCAGGCCTCAGCAGGCGGCGTGCCGCCGACGCACCAGCCAATGCTGGCGATCCAGAGCGGCACGCCGTCCCATGTCCCGGTGTTCTGCGTGCCGGGGGCCGGCGACAGCGTGACCAGCTTTATCGGCCTGGCCGAGGCGCTGGGGCCGGATTGGCCGGTGCATGGCCTGCAGGCCCGGGGCCTGGCCGCGGGCGAGGTGCCGCACAGCACAGTGGAGGCCGCCGCCGACTGCCATGTCCGGGCCATCGAGGCGTTGTACCCCGAGGGCCCGTTGAACCTGGTCGGGCATTCGTTCGGTGGCTGGGTGGCCCACGCCATGGCGGCACGCTTGCAGGCCAAAGGGCGCGAAGTGCGCTCCCTGACCCTGGTCGACAGCGAGGCGCCGGGCGCGGGGGGCAGTTGCGGCAAGCCGTACACCTTTACCCAGGCCCTGCAGCGGCTGATCGAGTCGTTGCAACTGTCCACCGGCAAGTCGTTGGGCATCGAACCTGCGGCCTTTGCCGAAGCCGACGATCAGGAGCAACTGCGCCAGTTGCACGCGGCCATGGTGCGGGTCGGCCTGATGCCGTCACGCTCTTCGGCGCAGGCACTCGAGGGCGTGGTGCGGACCTTCGCCACGGCCCTGCGCACGGTGTACCGTCCCGAGGGTGGGTTCAACGGCCTGGCGCGGCTGGTGCTGGTGGCTGATCCGAGTCTGGACGTCGCCGGCAACCAGCGCGAGCAGCAGGCCATGGAGGAGGGCTGGCGCGATTGGCTGCCGCAACTGGAGGTGTGGCAGGGGCCGGGTAACCATTTCAGCATCCTCAAGGTGCCGGATGTGTTCAGCCTGGCGGCGTGGTGGCATG
>NZ_JAQMYQ010000073.1:0-18257 GCF_028369275.1 Mitsuaria sp. RG | reverse complement strand
TCCTGGTGGCTAATGGGCTGAGTGTGTAGGAGCGGCCTTGTGCCGCGAAAGGGCTGCGAAGCAGCCCCGGCATTATTCGCATCAAGGCTGAAATTCCAGGGGCTGCTTCGCAGCCCTTTCGCGGCACAAGGCCGCTCCTACCTGGGCGGTGTGAAGGCTTACTTCAGCTTGGCGAACGCCCGCTCGGCCGCATCCAGGGTGATCTGCAGCTCCTTGTCGCCATGGGCGATGGAGGTGAAGCCCGCCTCGAAGGCGCTTGGCGCCAGGTACACGCCGCCGTCGAGCATCAGGTGGAAGAAGCGCTTGAAGCGCTCGGCGTCGCTGGCCATCACGTCGTCGAAGGTGACGATGTCGTCGGCGCCGCTGAAGTACAGGCCGAACATGGCGCCCGCCTGGGTGGTGACGAACGGGATACCAGCGGCATCGGCGCGCTGTTGCAGGCCATCGAGCATGCGGCTGGTGAAGGCGCTCAGCTCGTCATGGAAGCCCGGGCGGCTGATCAGCTTCAGGGTGGTCAGGCCTGCGGCCATGGCCAGCGGGTTGCCCGACAGCGTACCGGCCTGGTAGACCGGGCCGAGCGGGGCGATGCAGCCCATGATCTCGCGCTTGCCGCCGAAGCAGCCGACCGGCATGCCGCCGCCGACGATCTTGCCGAAGGTCGACAGGTCCGGGGTGATGCCGTAGTGGCCTTGGGCGCCGCCCAGCGACACACGGAAGCCGGTCATCACTTCATCGAAGATCAGTACCACGCCGTGTTTGTCGCACAGCGCGCGCAGGCCTTCGAGGAAGCCTGGCGCCGGCGGTACGCAGTTCATGTTGCCGGCCACTGGCTCGACGATGATGCAGGCCACGGTCTGGCCAACCTCGGCGAGGGTCTTCTCGACGGCGGCGATATCGTTGAACGGCAGGGTCAGGGTGTGCTTGGCGAAGTCCGCCGGCACCCCGGCCGAGCTCGGTACGCCCTGGGTCAGCAGGCCGGAGCCGGCCTTGACCAGCAGGCTGTCGGAGTGGCCGTGGTAGCAGCCTTCGAACTTGATGATGGCGTCGCGGCCGGTGTAGCCACGGGCCAGACGGATGGCGCTCATGGTGGCCTCGGTGCCGGAGCTGACCATGCGCACCATTTCCATCGACGGCACGATCGAGCAGACCAGATCGGCCATCTCGGTTTCCATGGCCGTCGGCGCGCCATAGGACAGGCCGTGCTCGAGTTGTCGGCGCACGGCATTCAGCACATCGGGATGGCCGTGGCCGAGGATCATCGGGCCCCAGGAACCGACATAGTCGACATAGCGCTTGTCGTCTTCATCGATGACGTAGGCGCCTTCGGCGTGCTTGAAGAACAGCGGCGTGCCGCCGACGCTCTTGAAGGCGCGCACGGGCGAGTTGACGCCACCGGGGATGTGTTTCTGGGCTTGGGCAAACAGTTCTTCGGAACGGGACATGGGATCTTCTCTCGAAATCAGGAAGCGAACAGGGCATTGAAGGCGCGGGCGCGGCGGGTGACTTCCTGCGCGCTGTCGGCACCGAACAGGCCGTGGATCACCGCCAGCAGGTCGGCGCCATGGGCGATCAGCGGGGCGGCGTTGTCGAGGGTGATGCCGCCGATCACCGCGATCGGCAACTTGATCTGGGCGCGGGCCTGTTCCAGCAGTTCGACACCGGCGGCGGGCGCGCCTGGTTTGGTGACGGAATTGAAGAAGCGGCCGAAGGCGACATAGCTTGCGCCCTCGCTGGCGGCCTGCTGCGCGAGGTCGAGGCTGGCGTGGCAGGTCGAGCCGATGATCGCCTGGCGGCCGAGCAGGGCGCGGGCCGGGGTGAGCGGGCCGTCGGTCTGGCCCAGGTGCACGCCGACACCCAGGCGCGCGGCCAGTTCGGCGTCGTCGTTGATGATCAGCTGAGTGCCGTAGCGTTCGCAGAGCTTCGTCAGCGCTTCAGCTTCGCGCAGGCGACGCCCGGCGTCGTCGCTCTTGTCGCGGTACTGCAGCAGGCAGACACCGCCTTCGAGTGCCGCCTCGACATGGCTCAGGAAACGGCCGGCGAGCAGCTGGCTGTCGGTGATGGCATACAGACCGCGGAGCGTCATCGGATGGCCTCGAGTCAGGAACAGAAATCCAGGGGCAGGCGGCGCGGCACGTACTGGCCCTTGCCCAGTTGCTCGGCGTCGCGCAGGGTCCGCCAGGTGTAGTCCAGGGCACTGCGCACGGCGCTCTCCAGGTGTTCGCCCAAGGCCAGGCGACCGGCCAGGGCGCTGGCCAGGGTGCAGCCCGAGCCGTGATAGCTGCCCGGCAGGCGCTGGCAGGTCCAGGTGTGCTGCTGGCCGTCGCGGCTGTACAGGCGGTTGTGGATTTCCACTTCGTCGCCGTGACCGCCGGTGATCAGCAGGTGTCTACAGAACGGCAGCAGCTTCTCGGCGCACTCGTCCGCCGTGCCTTCAGGCAGTTCCGCCAGGATACGCGCCTCCGGCAGGTTCGGCGTGGCGATGGTGGCCAGTGGCAGCAGGCGCTCGCGCAGCGCGTAGCCGACCTCGTCCTTGCCCAGGCGACCGCCGCCGCCGGCGCGCAGCACCGGGTCGCAGACCAGTGGCAGGTGCGGATGGGCGGCGAGCAGTTCGGCGACGGTGTCGACCATCTCGATCGAGCCGAGCATGCCCAGCTTGACCGCGGCTACCGTGGAGTCGGTCAGCACGGCATTGGCCTGGGCCAGCACCCACTCGCGGTCGAGCACGCGGAAGTCGGAAACGTTGACGGTATCCTGCACGGTCAGGGCGGTCACGGCGGGCGCGGCGTGACAGCCTTGGGCGATCAGGGCTTCGATATCTGCCTGCAGCCCGGCGCCACCACTGGGGTCGTGGCCGGAGAGACAGAGGACAACGGGGCGGGAGCTGTAGGTATTCATGGTCGGCGAGCTTATCACCAAACCTTTTTCTGCGGTTCGCTCGCGGCGAGAGAATTGCTGATCAAGTGGTCAGGTTGGGCTGGTTGTATATTCTGAAACATGCGTTCTAGAGCCTCTGCATGCAAATTGCCAGTAGCTGCTGGTCAGTGCGGGAGGCTATGCTAGAGTGCTCGGATAACTCGATAAATGGGTTCTGCCGGATCACGTCGTCTCAAAGGGATGGGAGGCAACCGCGACGCGACCGCACAGGCCATGCTGGGGCTGTATGCGCTATTTGCTGATTGTGCTTCTGGGCTGCTTGCCCATGCTGGCCGGAGCGGTCGAATTCGACAACGCCACCGGGCGCTTGCCGCTGGGCCGGTACATGCAGGTCTATGAAGACCAAGAGGGCAGCGCCAGCATCGCCCAGGTGAGTTCCGCGGCGTTTTCCGGGCGTTTCCAGGCACATCAGGACGAAGTGCTCAATGCGGGCTACTCCACCTCGGTGTTCTGGCTGCGGGTCGATCTCGCCTATGCCGCCGCCCCTTCGGCCGCGCCACGCCAGTGGTTGCTGGAACTCGCCTACCCGCCGTTGGATCACCTGGAACTCTTCCTGCCGGACGCGCAAGGCACCTATCGCCTGGCACGACGCACCGGGGACGCGTTGCCCTACGCCACCCGGGAGATCCGCCAGAACAACTACCTGTTCGAATTGCCGCTGCAACCCGGCCAGGCGACCACCGCCTACCTGCGTCTGCACAGCCAGGGCTCGATCCAGGCGCCGCTGACATTGTGGTCGGCCGAGGCCTACCTGGAGGACCAGCCCACCCGGCTTTATGTGCTGGGCATGATCTACGGCGTACTGCTGGTGATGCTGGTGTATAACCTGTTCATCTTCCTCAGCGTGCGTGATGTCAGTTACCTGTACTACATCCTTTATATCGCTTCGTTCGGTCTCTACCAGGTGTCGGTCAACGGCGCCGGCATCGCCTATTTCTGGCCGGACAGCCCATGGTGGGCCAACGCCGCCACCCCGTTGTTCATCGGTGCCGCCGGGCTGTTCGGCTGCCAGTTCGCCCGCCACTTCCTGCAGCTGGACAGCTTCAGCCGGGGCTTCGACCGCCTGCTGAAAGGGTTGATGGCCGGTGGCGCGCTGGTCATGGTGCTGGCGCTGACCCTGCGTTACGGCGTGGCGCTGCGCATGGCCACGGTGCTGGCGCTGCTGTTCACCGTCAGTATCTTCAGCGCCGGGCTCTATGCCTGGTGGCGCGGACTGCGTGTGGCGCGCTGGTTCATCATCGCCTGGACCGCCTTCCTCGCTGGCGGGCTGGTCAACACCCTGATGGTGCTGGGCTACCTGCCCAACGTGTTCATCACCATGTACGCCAGCCAGCTCGGCTCGGCGCTGGAGGTGGCGCTGCTGTCGCTGGCCCTGGCCGACCGCATCAACAGCCTGCGCGAGCAGCAGGCCCAGACCCTGCGCGAGACCGGGCGCACCCTGGAGCAACTGAACCTGCAACTGGCGCGCAGCAACCGGCTCAAGGACGAGTTCCTGGCCACCGTGACCCATGAACTGCGCACGCCGATGAACGGCGTGATCGGTTCGCTGGAGCTGCTGCATACCCTGCCCATGAGCGCCGAGCAGGCCCAGTATCACCGCACCGCCACCGGTTCTGCCCAGGACATGATGGCGATGGTCGATGACATCCTCATCCTCACCGAACTGCAGGCCGGGCGCCTGCGCAACCAGGGCATGGCGTTCAGCCTGCGGCGCCTGCTCCAGGAGCTGCGCGCCGGCTATGCCAGCCAGGCGCTGGCCAAGGGTCTGTACCTGAGCCTGGACATCCCCGCCGACCTGCCCGACAGCCTGGTCGGCGATGCGCAGAAGCTCGCCCGCTGCCTGGCCTGCCTGGTGGACAACGGGCTGAAGTTCACCCACCAGGGGGGCGTCACCGTGCAGGCCCGTGGCCGGCGTACCGGGCCGGACAGCCTGGCCCTGAGCCTCACGGTCAGTGACAGCGGCATCGGCTTCGACGATCTGGACCAGGCGGTGCTGTACCAGCGTTTCTTCCAGATGGACGGTTCGATGACCCGGCGCTACGGCGGGCTGGGCATCGGCCTGTCGATCTGCCGGCAACTGGGCGAGTTGATCGGCGCGCAGTTGTCCCACGAGTCGACGCCGGGTCTGGGCAGCCGCTTCGAGCTGACCCTGGCCCTTGCGGTGGCGCAGGTGCAGGTACCACCGGCGCGTGCCGCATCAGGCCTGGAGCGCTTTTGACGGACCCTTCGCGGTACCCGTGGGAGCGGGCTTGCCCCGCGATCAGGGCGCGAAGCGCCCCCATGTAGTCCGTTTTGTCACTTTGACTCGAGGGCCTGCGGTGCTTCACTGGGTTATCCAGGCATGAACGGATCCAGGAGGCCGCCAATGAACCTGCACCAGTTCGCTGAAACCCACGAAGTCACCAACCAGCCGCCGTCCCTGGACGGCGCCAACCTGTATCGCCTCGACCAGCCCCTGCAGGAGTGGTCGCGCCGGTTCGGCGCCGGCTGGGCCGAGTCGCGGATCGACGCCTATGGTGCCCTGGCCGGTGGCTCGCTGATGGCCGCGGGTTTCCTGGCCAACGCGCACAAGCCCGAGTTCAGCAGCCATGACCGCTATGGCCATCGTATCGACCTGGTGGAGTTTCATCCCGCTTATCACCAGTTGATGCGCACCGCCGTCGAGCACGGCCTGCCTTCGCTGCCCTGGGCCGAGCCACGGGACGGCGCCCACGTGGCGCGGGCCTCGATGACCTACCTGCACAGCCAGGCTGAAGCCGGCACCGGCTGCCCGCTGACCATGACCTTCGCCGCCGTGCCGGCCCTGCGCCTGCAGCCCGAGCTTGCCGGCTACTGGCTGCCGAAGGTCCTCGCCCGCGAATACGACCCGCGCAACGTCGGCGACCGGCACAAGGCCGGTGTCACCATCGGCATGGCCATGACCGAGAAACAGGGCGGCACCGACGTGCGCGCCAACACCACCCGCGCCTACCCGGTGGGCACGCCCGGCCCGGGCCAGCCCTATGAGCTGGTAGGCCACAAGTGGTTCTGTTCGGCGCCCATGTGCGACGCCTTTCTCACCCTGGCCCAGACCGACAAGGGCCTGAGCTGCTTCCTGCTGCCGCGCCACCGGCCCGACGACAACCGCAACCAGTTCTACATCCAACGCCTGAAGAACAAGCTGGGCAACTGTTCCAACGCCTCCAGCGAGGTGGAGTTCCGCGGAGCCCTGGCCTGGATGGTCGGCGAGGAGGGGCGCGGCGTGCCGACCATCATCGAGATGGTGGCCATGACCCGCTTCGACTGCATGGTCGGTTCCAGCGCCCTGATGCGCCAGGCCCTGACCCAGGCCGCGCACCATTGCGCGTACCGCAAGGTCGGCGGACGGGTGCTGGCCGAGCAGCCGCTGATGCAGAACGTGCTTGCCGACCTGGCCTTGGAGAGCGAGGCCGCCCTGGCCCTGAGCCTGCGCATGGGCCAGGCCCTGGACCGCCTCGACGACCCGCAGCAGGCGCACTTTTCCCGCCTGGTCACGGCGGTGGGCAAGTACTGGATCTGCAAGCGCGCCCCCGGGATGATCAACGAGGCCGCCGAGTGCCTGGGCGGCGCCGGCTACGTCGAGGACAGCATCCTGCCACGGCTGTACCGCGAGGCGCCGGTCAACTCGACCTGGGAGGGCTCGGGCAACGTGCAGTGCCTGGATGTGCTGCGGGCCTTGTCGAAAGAGCCGGGCGTGCTTGAGGCGCTGTTCAGCGAGCTGGGAGACGGCCATGGCGACCCACGGCTGGCGGCGTTCATCGGTAACCTCAAGGGCGCTTTCGCCGATACCGGCGATATCCAGTACCGCGCCCGGCAACTGACCGAGGACATCGCCGTGGCGCTGCAGGCCAAGCTGTTGCTCGAGGCAGGCAACGCCACAGTGAGCGATGCGTTCATCGGCAGTCGCCTGGGCGGCGGCGGGCGGGTGTATGGCGCGTTGCCGCGCGGCGTGGATGTCGAGGCGCTGGTGGCCCGGGCGACGCCTGTCTGGGCCGGTTGAAGGATGGCTTCATCCCCCTGTAGGAGCGGCCTTGTGCCGCGAAAGGGCTGCAAGGCAGCCCCAGATCTCAGCGGTCAAGGCGGAAATTGCTGGGGCTGCTGCGCAGCCCTTTCGCGGCACAAGGCCGCTCCTACAGGGAATTGCTTAGCACCGACACTGGGGATGTATTTGCCCAGCAACGCAGGCAAGATGGCTGTCATGCATTCCATAAGACAGGAAGCCCAGCGTGAGCCAAGCGTTTGTAGTCGTTGATACCCCCGAACAGGCCGTCGACCGTCTGGCGGCCTTGCACGAACAGGCCACCGGGGCCCTGAGCCAGGCCCTCAAGCGCTACCTCAAGGACCGTACCGAGCCGGGCCACGAGGAACGTGTGTTGTTCCGCTACCCGGCCCTGCGCCTGACCTACTCCAGCCAAGGCGAAGTCGCCGCCACCACCCGCGCCTACGCCAAGGTCCAGGTGGACGGCACCTACAGCGTCACCGTCACCCAGCCCGCGGCGTTCCGTGGCTACCTGCTCGAGCAACTGCGCCCGTTGATGCACGACTACACCGTGACCGTGGAAGTCGGTGTCAGCGAGCAGAACATCCCGTACCCCTACGTGGTTGACCAGGGCGACGAGCTGGCCGGCAGCGGCATCACCGCCGCGCAACTGGCGCGGGTGTTCCCCAGCACCGACCTGTCGGCGGCCACCGATAACACCGCCGATGGCCTGTACGACTGGGAAAGCGCCGAGACCCTGCCGCTGGCGCTGTTCGACGCCGCCCGCGTGGACTTCTCCCTGCGCCGCCTGGTGCACTACACCGGCAGCGACTGGCGGCACATGCAGCCGTGGATCCTTCTCACCAACTACCACCGCTACGTCGACCAGTTCATCGCCCATGGCCTCGAGCAGTTGCGCGAGGACCCACGCTTCGTGCGCATGGTCCTGCCGGGCAACGTGATCATCGAGAAGGGCATGGACAACGGCGAGGCCCAGGCCCTGGTCGCCAGCGTGGTCTGGCACCGCTACCAGATGCCGGCCTATCACCTGATCGCCGCCGATGGCGATGGCGTGACCCTGGTCAACATCGGTGTCGGCCCGTCCAACGCCAAGAACATCACCGACCACCTGGCGGTGCTGCGCCCGCACTGCTGGCTGATGATCGGCCACTGCGGCGGCCTGCGTCAGTCGCAGACTATCGGTGACTACGTGTTGGCCCACGCCTATATGCGCCGCGACGGCATCCTCGACCGCGTGGTGCCGCCGAATATCCCGATCCCGGCCCTGGCCGAGGTGCAGCTGGCGTTGCAGGAGGCGGCCGCGCAGGTCACTGGCGAGCGTGGCGAGCAGCTCAAGAAGCGCCTGCGCACCGGCACCGTGCTCACCTACGACGACCGCAACTGGGAGCTGCGCTGGGCCCAGGAACGTCCGTTGATCAACCTGTCCCGCGCCGTGGCGGTAGACATGGAAAGCGGCACCATTGCCGCCCAGGGCTACCGTCTGCGCGTGCCGTACGGCACCTTGCTGTGTGTCTCCGACAAGCCGCTGCACAGCGAGATCAAGCTGCCGGGCTCGGCCAACGCCTTCTACAACCGCGCGGTCAGCCAGCACCTGAAGATCGGCATCGCCGCCCTCGATCTGCTGCGTACCGAGCTCAACTCGCTGCACTCGCGTAAACTGCGCAGCTTCGATGAGCCGCCGTTCCGCTGAGGATCCATGTCCCTGCCACCCCGTAGCACACCGCGCCGCCCTGCGGCGCGGCCCACCGGCCCGCGTCGCCAGCCCAAGGCGCCGCCGGCCGAGCCGCGCCTGATCCTGTTCAACAAGCCGTTCGATGTGCTCACCCAGTTCAGCGACGGCGAGGGGCGGGCCACGCTCAAGGACTTCATCGACATCCCCGGCATCTATCCGGCCGGCCGCCTGGACCGCGACAGCGAAGGCCTGCTGTTGCTGACCAACGACGGGCGCCTGCAGGCGCGCATCGCCGATCCGAAGCACAAGCTGGCCAAGACCTACTGGGTGCAGGTGGAAGGCGAGCCGAGCGAAGAGCAACTGCGGCGCTTGCGTGATGGCGTCGAGCTCAACGACGGGCCCACGTTGCCGGCCCAGGCGCGTCTGCTCGAGGAGCCCGAGCTGTGGCCGCGCAATCCGCCGGTGCGTTTTCGCAAGAGCGTGCCAACCACCTGGTTGGAGTTGGTGATCCGTGAAGGGCGTAATCGCCAGGTGCGGCGGATGACGGCGGCGGTGGGCTTACCGACCTTGCGCCTGGTGCGGGTGCGGATTGGCGACTGGACGATCGAAGGGCTGGACCAGGGTTGCTGGCGCGAAGTGCCGGCGAAGCTTTGAGCCGCACGCGTCCCCCTGTAGGAGCGGCCTTGTGCCGCGAAAGGGGCGCGTAGCGGCCCCCGATCTCAGCATCAAGGCAAAATTGCTGGGGCCGCTACGCGGCCCTTTCGCGGCACAAGGCCGCTCCTACAAGGAAGGGGAGAGTTGGCAGGCCGCTACACCCCCTCAAGAAACCCCACCACCACGCTCTTGATGATGAATGCCAGCACGCCAAGGCCCAGCACAAAGAACAGGATCAGCGTGCCAAAGCGCCCGGCCTTGGACTTCTTCGCCAGGTCCCAGACGATGAAACCCATGAAACCGATCAACACGGTGACCAGGACGATCATCATCCATTCTTCGAATACTGCGGGATCCATCGGTTCACTCCAGGCAGATTGAGCCCCCGATCATACGCCGCACGCGCAAGGATTCAACGCAGGTGGGTCAATGGCAGCTCGGTGCTGGCCAGCACCTGGTTGAGCACGAAGCTCGAGCGCACGCTGGTCACGCCTTCGATACGGGTCAGGCTGCCCAGCAGCAGTTTCTGGTAGTGGTCCATGTCCGGCACCACCACCTTGAGCTGGTAGTCGGCGTCCATCCCGGTGACCAGGCTGCACTCGAGCACCTGGGGCAGGCTGCGGATCGCCGCCTCGAAGGTCTCGAAGCGCTCGGGCGTGTGCCGGTCCATGCCGATCAGCACATAGGCGGTCAGGCTCAGGCCGAGCTTCTTGCGGTCCAGCAGGGCCACCTGGCGCGAGATGTAGCCGTCGTCCTCGAGCTGCTTGACCCGACGTGAGCATGGGGAAGGCGACAGGCCGATGCGTTCGGCCAGTTCCTGGTTGGAGATGCGCGCATCGCGCTGCAATTCGGCGAGGATGCTCAGGTCGTAGCGGTCGAGCTTGCTCATGGAAAGGGCCTTTTCTGTTCGGATTGCTGCGAATTATCGATCCTGAGTGAAAAATTGCGCAAGCGCTATTTATCAGAGCAATATTCGCAATCCTCTGCCCCGGCGTCTGGCCTATCTTTATCACCAGAATCACTGCCCGGACATCAGTCCACGGCGACGCGCCCTAGGCGGGCGGTCGCGGCCAGCCATCCAACAGGATCCGCCAGGCCCCCGGGCTACGCACTGTCCAGAAGACGGCGCGAGGTGAGCCGGTGCCACAAGCGCCGAGCACGGACGACAATTCCCGAAGGGAGGCCGCAAGGCCTCCCTTTTTTATTGCGCCGCGGGCTGCGCTTGCCAGGCCCGCGAGCAGCCAATGCAGGTCTTCGAGCAGTTGGCGCACCAGGTTGTTGGCTAATTTAATCTGCCGGTCGTGTTCTGCGGAGTAGACTGCCGACGATAATGGCGGGCGTTTCAATCGAGAGGAACAACATGGGTTCGCGCATCTGGCGGTTGGCAGGTGTTGGTTTGCTGGGCCTGGGCATCAGCCTGGGCGCCCTGGCCGAGGGGCCTGGAGAAGGGCATGACGGTCGTGGCGGCCAGCAGGAGCAGGGCGGTGGCGAACGGCGTGGATCACCGCTCAATTCGCGTGATGAAGTGCGCCAGACGCAACCGCCACGCCAAGGCTACTACCAGGACATTCCCCGTCGCTACGGCGACAACCGTTACTGGGAAGCGGGTGGTCCGGGTCAGCGCCCCGGCGGTGACTGGTCCGGCCGGCCCGATGGGCATGGCAATGGCTGGGGGCCAGGGCCGCAGTACCATCCCGGGCATACCGTCGAGCGCTTCCCGGACCGTTACTGGAAAGTGCCGTACCGCGGGCAGGACTACTTCTACTCCGGCGGCTACTGGTACCGGCCCCATGGCGGCGGCTACGTGGTGGTCACGCCGCCCTACGGTGTACGGGTCGACTACCTGCCGTCCTATGCCCGTGAAGTGTGGCTGAGCGGTGCGCTGTTCTTCCTGGTGGCCGACACGTATTACCAATACCAGGCCAACAGCCGCGAGTACGTGGTGGTCAACCCGCCCGCCGTGGCGCCTGCGCCAATGCCGCAGCAGGGCAGCGGCTACGATGTGATCGCCTATCCGATGTACGGCCAGGGGCCGGAGCAGCAGGAGCAGGACCGCTATCAATGCCATCGCTGGGCGGTGAGCCAGTCGGGCTTCGATCCGGCGACCGCCAGCTATGCACCGCCGGCCAATGTGACGGACAACTATCGACGGGCGTTGGGGGCGTGCCTGAGCGGGCGCGGCTACAGCATCAATTGACGGGGTATTCGCGATAACGGGCTACACCGGGTCGGCGTGAACCATCACATCGGCCCGCGGGTAGCGCTGGCGAATGACGTGCGAGGCCTGCACGCACAGCTCATGGGCGGCATGCAGCGGCATGTCGCCGGGCAGCTCCAGGTGCAGTTGCACGAACCACTGGCTGCCGGACACCCGCGTGCGCAGGTCGTGCACCCCCTTCACCCCGGGGATCGCCAGCACCACCTCCAGCATGCGCTCGCCGATATCGGCCGGCAGTTCCTTGTCCATCAGGATCGCCGTGCTCTCGCGGGCGATCTGCAGTGCGCTCCACAGGATGTACAGGGCGATCCCCAGGCCGAACAGGGCGTCGAGCTGCGGCCAGCCGAAGCGGGCCAGCAGCAGCGCCAGCAGGATGCTGGCGTTGAGCAGCAGGTCGGAGCGGTAGTGCAGTGAGTCCGCGCGCACGGCGGTGGAGCCGGTCAGGCGGATCACCTTGCGCTGGAAGGCCAGCAGCGCCACGGTCAGCGCCAGTGACAGCAGCATTACCGCGATGCCGGCGGCGGTGTCGCCCAGGGGTTCCGGCGACTTCAGCCGCTCATACGCCTGCACCCCGATCAGCACCGCGCTGACCCCGATGAACAGCGCCTGGGCCATGCCAGCCAGGGCTTCGGCCTTGCCGTGGCCGAAGCGGTGATCGTCATCGGCCGGGCGCAGCGCATAATGCACCGCCAGCAGGTTGAGAAAGGAGGCGGCGGCATCCAGTGCCGAGTCGGTCAGCCCGGCCAGCAGGCTGACTGAGCCGCTCAGCCACCAGGCCACGGCCTTGCTCAGCACCAGGATGCAGGCGACGCTCAGCGAGGCGCGGGTGGCCAGGCGCAGCAGGCGTTGATGTTCGGCGGTGGCGGTCATGCGCAGGGGATCATCCGGATCAGGTCAGGCCGCAGGTACCAGGCCGTAGCTGGCCAGTTGCTCGACACTGCCGCGGTGCTGGATCAGCCGCGGGTCGTTCAGCGGCAGGCGCTGGCCCAGTTCGCTTTCAAGGATAGCCTGCAGTTTGGTCCGGTCGACCTGGCCATCGGCATTGATCGCCGGCTTGAGCTTGGCCGGGTCGACATGGGCCGTGGTGCCCCCGGGGTAGTAGATGGCACCCGTGGCGAAGTCGATGCCGAAGGCGATCAGGCCGGGAATGACATAGAACAGGATACCGATGGCATCCAGCGCCGCGACCACCGGATCGATCTTGCCTTCGATCTGGCCGCGACGGTCGGGGTAGAACAGGGTGCCGCAGGCCGTCAGCTGGGTCAGCAGGGTGGCGATGAGGGCGCCACCGATGACGCGGGAAGGGATGCGCATGTGAATCTCCGGAAGATAACGACAAACAACGGCGCGGCAATCGCCTGCGCCTGAGCTTAAGACCATGATAGGGCAGCCTCGGTTCGCCGTTATACTCGGTCGATTGTTCGAGGACCACCATGATTTCATTACCGATCGATGCCGTACTGTCCGACCTGCGCCAGGCCCTGGCCGAACGTGACGAAGCGGTGCTCGAGGCGCCGCCCGGCGCCGGCAAGACCACCCGCGTGCCACTGGCCCTGCTCGCTGAGCCCTGGCTGCGGGGGCAGACCATCCTCATGCTCGAGCCCCGGCGCCTGGCCGCCCGCGCCGCCGCCGAACGCCTGGCCAGCGAACTGGGCGAGAAGGTTGGCGAAACCGTGGGCTACCGCATCCGCCTGGACAGCAAGGTCGGCCCGAACACGCGCATCGAAGTGGTCACCGAGGGCATCCTCACCCGCCGCCTGCAGGCGGATCCTGCGCTGGATGGCGTGGGGCTGCTGATCTTCGACGAGTTCCACGAACGCAGCCTGGATGCCGACCTGGCCCTGGCCCTGAGCCTCAACGGCCGGTCGCTGTTGCGCGACGAGCCGCCTCTGAAGATCCTGCTGATGTCGGCGACGCTGGAGGGCGAGCGGTTGTCGCGCCTGCTCGACGACGCGCCGATCGTCAGCAGCCAGGGGCGCATGCATCCGGTGGATATCCGCTGGAGCCGCCCCTGGCAGCCTGGCGAGTTTGTCGAGCCGCGCGTGGTCGACTGCGTGCTCCAGGCCCTGGCCGACGAATCCGGCAGCTTGCTGGTGTTCCTG
Organism: Mitsuaria sp. RG; assembly: GCF_028369275.1. Classification (NCBI taxonomy): domain Bacteria; kingdom Pseudomonadati; phylum Pseudomonadota; class Betaproteobacteria; order Burkholderiales; family Sphaerotilaceae; genus Roseateles; species Mitsuaria sp. RG. The sequence continues at coordinate 4,659 of NZ_JAQMYQ010000073.1, read as the reverse complement.
CCCGGACAGGCCGAGATCCGCCGTGTGCACCAGGCGCTGCAGGAGGCCGTGGGCGAGCGTCCGGACATCCTGCTCTGCCCGTTGCACGGCGAGCTTGACCTGAGCGCCCAGCGCGCCGCCATCGAGCCGGCGCCCAAGGGCCAGCGCAAGGTGGTGCTGGCCACCAATATCGCCGAAACCAGCCTGACCATCGACGGTGTGCGCGTGGTGATCGACGCAGGTCTGGCGCGGGTGCCGCGCTTCGACCCCGGCAGCGGCATGACCCGCCTGGACACCCAGCGTATTTCCCGCGCCAGCGCCACCCAGCGTGCCGGGCGAGCCGGGCGCCTTGAACCCGGCGTGTGCTTTCGACTGTGGTCCGAGGCGCAACACGACCAATTGGCGGCCCACGGCAGCGCCGAGATCCTCCAGGCCGACCTGGCCGGGCTGGCCCTGCAACTGGCGCGCTGGGGCGTGCCGCCGGAGCAGCTCAGCTGGCTCGACCAGCCACCGGCCGCTGCCTACGGCCAGGCCCAGGACCTGCTGGCCCGGCTCGGTGCCTTCAAGCCCGGGTGCCGCGACAACCTGAGCACCCATGGCCAGGCCATGGCCGAGCTGCCTGCGCATCCGCGCATCGCCCACCTGCTGCTGCGCGGCCAGGACCTCGGATTGGCCGACATGGCCTGCGATGTCGCCGCGTTGCTGGGCGAGCGCGACATCCTGCGCGGCGGCGGTGCCGACCTGCATAGCCGGTTGGCCCTGCTCAGCGGCGAAAGCCGCGCCTCCCGTGGCGGGCAAGGCGGCGTGCAGCGCGCCCGGCAACTGGCCCGGCAGTACCGCGGCCAGTTGCGTGGCAAACCGCGCAGCCCGGTCGCCGACCCCGATCATCCCCGCTGGCTGGGTGCGGTGCTGGCGCTGGCCTACCCCGACCGGGTGGCGCAGCAGCGTCGCGAAGGCGGCGCCGAGTACCGCCTGGCCAATGGCCGTGCGGCGCTGTTCGCCGAAGCTGATGCACTGATGAAAAGCCCGTGGCTGGTGATCGCCGACCTGGGCAGCCGCCAGGGGCAGCGTGAGGAGCGCATCTACCTGGCCGCCGAGTTCGATCCGGCGCTATTCGACGGTGTGCTGGCCGAGCAGGTGGAGCAGTTCGACCTGCTCGATTGGGACGAGCGTGAACAGGTGCTGCGCGCCGAGCGCCAGCGCAAGGTCGGCGAACTGGTGCTCAGCCGCGAGCCGCTGCCGGAGCTGGATGACGACGCACGGGCCCGGGCTTTGCTGGGGCTGGTGCGGCGCAAGGGCCTGAACTTGCTGACCTGGACCCCGGAACTGCGCCAGTGGCAGGCCCGTGTCGCTATGTTGCGTCAGCTGGACCTGGAAAAGGACGGCCACAGCGAGTGGCCCGACCTGGGTGACGACGCCTTGCTCGCCAACCTGGAAGACTGGTTGCAACCTTATCTGGGCAAGGTGTCGCGGCTGAGCCATTTCGCCAGCCTGGACCTGCCCTCGATGCTGCGCAACCTGCTGCCCTGGCCGCTGCCACAGCGTCTGGACGAGCTGGCGCCATCACACCTGGCCGTGCCCTCGGGCTCCAGCATTCGCCTGGACTACAGCGAGCAGCCACCGATCCTCGCCGTGCGCCTGCAGGAGCTGTTCGGCCTGGCCGACACCCCGCGCATCGCCAATGGCCGCCAGCAGGTCAAGCTGCACCTGCTGTCGCCGGCGCGCCGGCCGGTGCAGGTGACCCAGGACCTGGCCAACTTCTGGCGCACCACCTATGCCGAGGTGAAGAAGGACCTGAAAGGGCGCTATCCCAAGCACTACTGGCCGGACGATCCACTGGTGGCGGAGGCCACGGCCAGGGCCAAGCCAAGGAAAGCCTGACGCCTGGGGAATGCCGGCCTCAGGCGCCGGCTTCTCCCTCGAGCAGCATGAACAGGCGGTACAGCACCACGGTGCTGAACAACTGCAGGAAGCCGCTGAGGCTGTCCAGGGCCAGTTGCACACCAGGCTGCGGCTCGGGGAACAGCTGCAGCAGCAGGCCGTCGATCAGCCACAGCGGCGCCAGCACCGACAGCATGCAGACCATGATGCGCAGGAAATGCCCGGTGGTCATGCGCGCGCTGGTGCGCATCGACTCGATCACCGGCAGGCCGCGCAGCACCAGCAGGTACTCGGCGAACACCAGGTTCACCATGATCCACACGCCGGGGAAGATGAGCAGCGCCAGGCCCGCCATGATCAGCAGCGAACTGATCACGATCAGCAGGGCCAGCATCGGCCACAGTTGCAGGGCGCGGGCGAACAGGTCGCGCTTGGCGGTGTCCAGGCCGTTGCTGCGGGTGTCGAGGTAGAGGATCAGCGCGGCGCTGTACAGCGGGTAGAACAGCAGGCTGACGAGCATGCCGTAGGCCGGTGAGGCCTGCTCGCCCAGCTGGCTGTAGAGCAACTGGGTACCGAGGGCCTCCAGTACCACCAAAGGCAGGCACAGCTGGAGGATGCTCGTCAGGTGACGGCGGAAGAAGTACAGGGAGTCGCGCAGAACGCTCAGCGGATTCATCGGTCAACATCGCATGGCAGAAAAAGCAGGGCGTAACTTTAGCCCAGTCGGCCCGCTTGCTGAAAAAAGTTTCATGGCCCGGACAATTGAATCGCCAAGCCCGGGCCTCCATCTTTGACGCTGTCCGATGTCCTGTTCAGCGCACGAGGTTGCCCCGATGAACACTGAAGAACAAACCCTGATCGATGGCCTGTTCGGCCGTCTCAAGCAAGCCGAGGACCCGGCCCAGCCGCGCGATGCCCAGGCCCAGGCGCGCATCGAGGAGCACCTGCGCCAGCAGCCGGCGGCGCCTTACTACATGGCCCAGGCGATCCTGGTCCAGGAGACGGCGATCAAGCGCCTGGACGAGCAGAACAAGCAGCTCGAGGCCGAACTGCGCCAGGCTCGCGCGCAACTGGATGCGAGCCGCCCCAGCAGTGGCGGTGGTTTCCTCTCCAGCATCTTTGGCGCGGGAGCCCGCAATCCAGAGCCGCAGCGCCCGGTCGCGCCGCCGCCGACTTCTGCGGGTGGCTGGCGTGAACCGGCGCCCCAGGCCTATGCCCCGCCACCGCAGCAGCCGGGCTTCGGCGCGGCGCCCGCCCCGGCGCGCAGTGGCGCCAGCAGCTTCCTCGGCGGTGCCATGCAGACCGCCGCGGGTGTGGCCGGTGGCGTGTTGCTGGCCCAGGGCATCAGCAGCCTGTTCAACCACAACTCGCAGCCTGAGGAGATCGTCGAGGTGATCAAGGAAGCACCGGCGCCGGCCAGCGACGCGGGTGGCTGGAATGACCAGGACAGCCAGCGCCAGGTGGCGGACAGCGGGGGCTGGGGCAATGACCAGGGCGGTTATGCCGATGCCGGTTACAGCAATGACGATGGCGGCTTCTTCTCGGACGATGACTACGTCTGAGGGCCTGACAGACCTGATGCATCGCAGGGGCGCCTCGCGCCCCTCACGGACACATCCGCGACAACCTCAGATCAGGCGCTGCAGGCCTTCCAGGCAAGTCGCCAGGTGGTAGGGCGTGGTCGAAGGCATGTCATGGCGGCTCACCGCCCCCGCGCCATCGCGGCACTCATGCCAGCCGCCTTCATGCAGAAAGCGTGACTCCAGCGCCGCTAGCTGTGCCAGCAACCGTGCCTCGCTTCCCGGCCGCAAGGCCAGTGCCCGCAGGTACTCCGCCTGCGCCCAGATCCGCTGTGTCGCGTCGATGACCTGGCCGTCCACGTCCAGCATCGCCAGCACCGCCGTATCCTTCACTCCGTACTGTTCGGCAAAGTCGAAGGCCCGCTCGATGGAGGCGTGCAGCGCCGTGCCGCGCAGCAATGGCGAGGTATCCAGCAGGTAGAACCATTCGAACTGGTGGCCTGGCTCGAACCAGTTATCCACAGCCCCACGCGGTTTTTCCAGCATCAGGCCGTGGCTCGGCTCGATGAACTGCGCCTGCAGCGCGTCGCACAGCTCCAGCAGCGACTGGCGAACCTCGTCGTCTTCGCGCACGGCCAGCACCTGGAGAAAGGCCTCGGCCAGGTGCATCTGCGGGTTCTGCAGCGGGCCGCTGCCCAAATCCGACCAGTCCTCACCGAGGCTGGCCTCGTACAGGCCATCGTCGCGGGCGAACTGCTCGGCAACGACTTCGAGGGCGCCGTTGAGCGTGGCCTCCACCAGGCCTTCGCCCACCTTGCCCCAGTAATGGGCGCAAGCGAACACGATGAAGGCGTGGGTGTAGAGGTCCTTGCGCCGGTCCAGTGGCTTGCCCTGGGCGTCGATGCTGTAGAACCAGCCGCCGTGCTCGGCGTCGTGGAAGTGCTTCTGCAGTGAACGCAGCAGCGCGGCGGCGCGTTCGGCGGCGCCCGGTTGCTCGATGCGGCTGCTGAACAGGTACAGCTGACGGGCGCAGGCCATGGCCCGGTAGCGCTGCACCGGCAGTGGCCGATGCTGGGTGTCCAGGGCTTCGTACGGCAGGGCCATGTCGGCGTTCCAGCCAGGGCCCTGCCACAGCGGCACGATGCGCTCGGCGAAGTGCTGTTGGAAACGGGTCAATGCGGGGCGGGGGTCGGACATGGTCGCGCTCGTGACGGTCGGGCAGGGCGCCATGGTAGCAGAAGTGGCCAGTGCTTCGTGTGCGCGGGCAGCGTGGGAGCGG
>NZ_JAQMYQ010000072.1:0-20961 GCF_028369275.1 Mitsuaria sp. RG | reverse complement strand
GTAGGCGCTGCAAGGCTATCGCCAGGCACCTCTTCGCCTAAACACGATCAAAACCCAAAACCTCACCCCTGACTCACCACCCGCTGCGCCACCGTCTCGCCAAACAACGCCACCGGCGCCTGCAAATTCCCAAGAAAACGCGGATAAATCAGCCACAGGTCAATCACCGGCTTGAAGTCACTCACCTGCACGATCTCCAGGCGCTCGCGATGACGGCTGTTGTCCAGCAACGGCCGCGGCACCAGGCCGAAGCCCAGGCCATTGGCGATCAAGCCCAACTGCAACTCGGTACCGAAGGTCTCCAGGTTGATCCGCAGCGACAGCCCTTCGTCGTTCAACGCCCGCTGCAGGCCGGCACGGAAGCCGCAGCCGTCGGGGTTGAGCACCCAGCCGCGCTGGTAGCAGTCGGCGAGCTTGCAACTGCGCTTGCCCACCTCGCCACGGGCGGCCACCACCACCAGGTCCATACGCGCCAGCGAACGGCCGACGATGCCCTCGGGGAACACCTTGCCGGCCGGGAACAGCGCCGCCACGGCGTCCAGCTCGCCGTTTTCCATCTTGCCCAGCAGATGGCTGCCCCAACCGGTGGCGACCTGGGTCTGCAGGTCGGGGTACAGCGCCTTGAGCTGGCTCAGGGCGTCAAGCAGTACCACGTCACCGATGGTCTGTGGCACCCCCAGGCGCAGGGCGCCGCTGGGCGAAGAGTCGCTCAGCACCAGCTCGCGCAGCGCGTCCATCTCGCGCAGCACCGCCCGGCACTGCTCGTAGACGCGCATGCCCATGGGCGTGGGTTTCAGCGGTTTGGTGTTGCGGTCCAGCAGGCTGACGCCCAGGGCCTCCTCGAAGTTCTGCACCCGACGGGTGATGGCTGGCTGGGTCAGGCGCAGCGATTCGGCCGCCTGGCTGATGGACTGGCTGCGGATGACGGCCACGAATGCATCGATATCATCTATCTTCATTCTTAATTCGCATAATAAATATCTGGAAAAATACGCAACAAGAATAATACCTTTTCCCTCGCCACGGTAGCGCCCGGCGCTGCCTCATCTCATGGACATCGAGGGAACCCATGTCTCAAACGCCCAACCTCGGACGGCTACGCGGCTTCATCGGCGAGCTGGCCGACCTCCTCGCCCAGGCGCCGGACGAGCCGCGCCTGCTCGACCACGGCGCGCGGCTGCTGCGCGACCTGGTCAGTATCGACGACTGGCTGCCGGACGACTACGCCCGGCCCAACCCGGAGCGCTACCAGCAATACCTGCTGCACGCCGATTCCAGCCAGCGCTTCTCCATCGTCAGTTTCGTCTGGGGGCCGGGGCAGGAAACCCCGGTGCACGACCACCGTACCTGGGGGCTGATCGGCATGCTGCGCGGCAGCGAGATCAGCCAGGGCTATGCCCTGGCGCAGGATGGCCTGCAGCAGGAGGGGCCGGCCGAACGACTGGAGCCCGGCCAGGTGATCGCGGTGTCGCCGCGCATCGGCGACCTGCACCAGGTGCGCAACGCCCATGCCGACCGCACCTCCATCAGCATCCATGTCTACGGCGCCAATATCGGCGCGGTGCGGCGTGCGGTGTACACCGCCGAGGGCACAGAGAAGCCCTTCATTTCCGGCTATTCCAACAGCCACCTGCCCAACCTCTGGGATCTGACGAAAGAGAACCGCGCATGAGCCAGGCCACCCACCGCAGCTACCACGCTATCCGCACCGCCCTCCTCGCCGGCCAGGAGCTGGCCTTGCTCGATGTCCGCGAGGAAGACCCGTTCGCCCAGGCCCATCCGTTGTTCGCCGCCAATGTGCCGCTGTCACGCCTGGAGCTTGAGATCTACGCCCGAGTGCCACGGCGCGACACGCCCCTCACCGTCTACGACGACGGCGAAGGCCTGGCGTCGACCGCCGCGCAGCGCCTGCTCGCTCTCGGCTACACCGACGTGGCGCTGCTCGAAGGCGGCCTGGCTGGCTGGCGCCAAGCGGGCGGCGAACTGTTCCGCGATGTCAATGTACCGAGCAAGGCCTTCGGCGAGCTGGTGGAGGCCGAGCGCCATACGCCCTCGCTGGCTGCCGACGAGGTCAAGGCGCTGCTCGACGCCAACGCCGATGTGGTGGTGCTGGATGCCCGTCGCTTCGACGAATACCAGACCATGAGCATCCCCGGCGGCATCAGCGTGCCCGGCGCCGAACTGGTGCTGCGCGTGGCGGAGCTGGCCCCCGATCCGGCCACCCGGGTGATCGTCAACTGCGCCGGGCGCACCCGCAGCATCATCGGCACCCAGTCGCTGGTCAATGCCGGTATTCCCAACCCGGTGGCGGCCCTGCGCAACGGCACCATCGGCTGGACCCTCGCCGGGCAAACCCTGGAGCAAGGCCAGTCGCGCCGTTTCCGCGCCGTGACCGCCGCCACCCGTGACAGCGCCGCGCAACGCGCCCGCCAGGTGGCCGACCGTGCCGGTGTGGCGCGCATCGATCTGGCAGGCCTGCGCCGATGGCAGGCCGAAGCGCAGCGCACCACCTACCTGTTCGATGTGCGTACGCCCGAGGAGTTTGCCCTCGGCCACCTGCCCGGCGCCCGCTCCACGCCCGGCGGCCAGTTGGTGCAGGAGACCGACCATGTCGCCAGTGTACGCGGCGCCCGCCTGGTGCTGGTAGACGACGACGGCGTGCGCGCCAACATGAGCGCGTCGTGGCTGGCCCAGATGGGCTGGGAGGTGGCGGTGCTCGATGGGTTGTCATCGGACGACTTCACGCAAACCGGTGCCTGGGTCGCGCCCGTGCCGGTGCCGGCCCAGGCCGAGACCATCAGCCCCGCCCGCCTCGCCGACTGGCTATCGGAGCCGGATACCCAGGTGCTGGACTTCACCACCAGCGCCAACCATGTCAGGCAGCATATTCCTGGCGCGGTGTGGGCGCTGCGCAGCCAGCTGAAGGAGGTGCTGGCGTCATTGTCCGGAGCGCGGCGCTTTGTCCTCACCTGCGGCTCAAGCCAGCTGGCGCGCTATGCCGCGCCGGAGGTGGCGGCGCTGAGCGGCAAGTCGGTGTTCGTGCTCGAGGGCGGCAACAGCGCCTGGATTGCCGAGGGACTGCCTACTGAGCAAGGCGAACAGCGTCTGGGTGCGCCGCGCATCGATCGCTATCGACGTCCCTATGAAGGCACCGACAATCCGCGGGAGGCGATGCAGGGGTATCTGGATTGGGAGTTCGGGTTGGTGGACCAGTTGGGGCGGGATGGGACCCATGGGTTCTTTGTGATCTGAAGAAAAAACACCCGACTATCGGCCCTGTGCTGTCGATTGCGCGGCTGGCGCGCACCCTGTGGGAGCGGCTTTAGCCGCGAAGCAAGCGACGCGGTGGATGGCACCGGCTTTGCCGGTGTTCGCGGCTAAAGCCGCTCCTACAGGTCCCTGCTGAACCCATCAGTTAGGTGCCGCTCAGCCAAGCCCGCCAAAGCGTCGATAGTAACTCTCGTTGGCATCCGGCAACGGCCCATCCGCCGTTTCCAGCGCGCAGGCCAGGTATTCCTCCGCCCTGCCCTGCACCAGCCGGTACAGGTTGCGGCACAGCTGCCGCGCCGCGCGCCCTTCCCAGTCACCCGGCAACAGCTCGTCCGGCAGTTGCGGATCACGCAGCAGCAGGCGGCGGTATTCATGGATCAGCAGCGTGCGCGCCAGGAAGCAGTCCTGCGGGCTCGGCGCCTCGAGGTCCTTCATGGCCTGCCACAGCGGGCGGAACAGGCGGATGAACTCGCTGTAGTGCTGGCCCAGCTCCTCGATGTTCCAGCTTTCCCGCACCTGGGCGCGCAGAGCCTTGGAGGCCAGCACTTCCTGAGCGTGGGTTTCGAAGACGATGCAGTCGTCCTCGGCGTCCTGCTCGCGCAGGGTCGCGGCGAGGTCGGCGCGGTCGGTGCGCGGGCAGCCCAGCAGGTTCGTGCCCATGGCGCCGAAGCCCTGCCATTCCAGCTCTTCGCGCACGGCCTTGCGCTTGCCGGCGTCGAGCTGCGCCAGCAGCACCAGGGTCCAGGCGCCGTTCCAGGCCGGCAGGCTGGCGCTGTAGACGCGCTTGAAGGCTTTCTCGAAACGCCGCCGACCGGTGCCGGTCAGGCTGTAGTAGCTGCGCCGGCCGACTTTCTCGGCGGTCAGCCAGCCTTCCTTGGTCAGGCGGAAGATCGAGGTACGGATCAGCCGCTCGTTGATGCCCATCGGCTCCAGCAGGTTGATCAGGCTGCCCAGCCAGACCGTGCCGCCATGGGGTTCAATGGCATCGCCATACAGGGTGATGATCAGGGAGCTTGCGCGGATCGGCGTCTGCTCCTGGAAACGGGTAATCAGGTGGTTCAGGGGGGCAAGGCTGCTCATGGGGGAACGAGGCGCGGCTAAAGCCTCGACTATACCTGCCTGCCGCGACCGCGCAAGGCTCATGCGCCGCCCTCGGCCTTGGGCCGGAAGCCGGAGTCGCACATGCGTGGGCGGTCCGCTTCGGGCGCGGTCAGCGGTGGGCACTCCACCAGCGCGGTCATGCAGCGCCGGGCCAGGCTGTGGTATTCGGCAGTGCCGCGCTGTTTCCAGGCCAGCTCCTGGTCGCTGATCGGGCGCTTGACCTCGGCCGGCGCGCCGACCACCAGGCACTGTTCCGTACACGTGAATCCCGCCTTGACGAAGGCCGTGGCGGCGACGATGCAGCGTGGGGCGATATGCGCGCCGTCCATGACCACCGCGTTCATGCCGACCAGGGCGTCCTCGCCTATCCGACAGCCGTGCAGCACGGCGCCATGGCCGATATGGCCGTTGCGCTCGACCACCGTGTCGGCGCCGGGGAAACCGTGCATCACGCAGGTGTCCTGCAGGTTCGCGCCCTCTTCCAGGATTATTCGCCCGAAATCGCCGCGCAGCGAAGCCAGGGGGCCGATGTAGCAGTTGGGGCCGATCAACACGTCGCCGATCAGCACGGCGCTGGGGTGTACGTAGGCGCTGGGATGAACCACTGGGGTCAGGCCGTCGAGGCGATAGCAGGGCATGGGCTGGGTGCTCGATATGATTCAGAAGACCCGGTGATCCTGTATCAGATCAAATCACTTAGTCAATGCCTTGCTGGTGTATCGCTTTCCTCACAAAGCGTCAGCACGGTGATGACCTAATCGCTGGGCAAGCCAGCGCCCACAAATGGCTACAACAGCGAGACAGCGTGGGAGCGGGCTTGCCCCGCGATAGCGTCGATCGGCTCAACTATAGATACGCAATTACAATTTCAATGTTGATTTTACGTATCACTTTGAACATATACTTGCCCCAGCACCACGAACAATTCCAAGAAAAGCCGGCCCCAGCCGGCGCCGAACGTGCAGCCTGAGGTACCCCCATGCCAAGCAACCTCATCGTGCAGGCCCCGGCGGACGGCGTCCGCCTGATCACCCTGCACCGCCCGCAAGCCCTCAACGCCCTGAACACGGCGCTGCTGGAAGAGCTGGCCGCAGAACTGGACGCCGCCGACCAGGACCCGCAGATCCGCGCCGTGGTCATCACCGGCAGCCGCAAGGCCTTCGCCGCCGGCGCCGATATCAACGAAATGGCCCAGCGCGACCTGGTCGGCATCCTCAACGACCCGCGCGTGGCCCACTGGCAGCGCATCGCCGGCTTTGGCAAACCGCTGATCGCCGCCGTCAACGGCTTCGCCCTCGGCGGTGGCTGCGAACTGGTGATGTGCGCCGACATCGTCATCGCCGGCAGCGACGCCCGTTTCGGCCAGCCGGAAATCAACCTCGGCATCATCCCCGGCGCCGGCGGCACCCAGCGCCTGCTGCGCGCCGTGGGCAAGCCGCTGGCCATGCAGATGGTCCTCGGCGGCGAAGCCATCGACGCGCGTCACGCCCTGCAGGCAGGCCTGGTCGGCGAAGTCACCCAGCCCGAACTCACCGTAGAGCGTGCCCTGCAGGTGGCCGCCGCCATCGCCGCCAAGGCACCGCTGGCGGTGCGCCTGGCCAAGGAGGCGCTGCTCAAGGCCCAGGACATGGACCTGGCCTGTGGCCTGCGCTTCGAACGCCACGCCTTCACCCTGCTGGCCGGCACCGCCGACCGCGACGAGGGTATCCGCGCCTTCCAGGCCAAACGCCCGGCCCGATTCCAAGGGCTGTAAGCCTTCCACCGACTGACGGAGCGAGCCAGTCATGTCCTTCCAGCACATCCTGTTTTCCATCGGCGACGACGGCGTCGCCCTGCTTTCGCTGAACCGGCCCGAGCAGCTCAACAGCTTCAACAGCGCCATGCACCTGGAAGTGCGCGAGGCGCTGAAGCAGGTGCGCCAGAGCGAAACCGCCCGGGTGCTGCTGCTGACCGGCGAAGGCCGTGGCTTCTGCGCAGGCCAGGACCTGGCCGACCGCAATGTCGCCCCCGGCGCCGAGCTGCCTGACCTGGGCCAGTCCATCGAGCAGTTCTACAACCCGCTGGTGCGCAGTCTGCGCGACCTGCCGCTGCCGGTGATCTGCGCGGTCAATGGCGTGGCCGCCGGCGCCGGCGCCAACCTGCCGCTGGCCTGCGACCTGGTGCTGGCGGCGCGCTCGGCAAGCTTCATCCAGGCGTTCTGCAAGATCGGCCTGGTGCCGGACTCCGGTGGCACCTGGCTGCTGCCGCGCCTGGTCGGCATGGCCCGGGCCAAGGCGCTGGCCCTGCTCGGTGAGCGCCTGAGCGCCGAGCAGGCCGAGCAATGGGGGCTGATCCACCGGGTGGTGGACGATGCCGCGCTGCGCGACGAAGCGCTCAAGCTCGCCCGCCACCTGGCGACCCAGCCCACCTATGGCCTGGCCCTGATCAAGCGTGCCCTCAACCAGAGTTTCGACAACCGCTTCGACCAACAGCTGGAACTGGAGCGCGACCTGCAACGCCTGGCTGGGCGCAGCGAGGACTACCGCGAGGGCGTCGGCGCCTTCATGAACAAACGCACAGCTGTGTTCAGGGGGCGCTGACCATGGCCGCACTCGACAACGACGCCCTGGTGGCAGTGATCGGCGCCGGCGCCATGGGTGCCGGCATCGCCCAGGTGGCGGCCCAGGCCGGCCACCCGGTACGCCTGTATGACAACCGTCCCGGCGCCGCCGCGCAGGCTATCGAGGGTATCGACCGGCAGCTCGGCCGGCTGGTGGAGAAAGGTAGGCTTACCCCCGACACCCGCAGCACCATCCGCGCTCGCCTGCAACCGATCGACAGCCTCGACGACCTGGCCGATGCCCGCCTGGTGATCGAGGCCATCGTCGAAAGCCTGCCGATCAAGCAGGAGCTGCTGCGCCAGCTTGAAGCCCGGTGCGCCGACGACTGCATCCTGGCCAGCAACACCTCGTCACTGTCAATCACCAGCCTTGCCGCCGGGCTCCGGCACCCGCAACGGGTGATCGGCATGCATTTCTTCAACCCGGCACCGCTGATGGCGCTGGTGGAGGTCGTGTCCGGACTGGCCACGGCGCCGACATTGGCGAGCACCCTGTACGACACCGCCCGCAACTGGGGCAAGCAACCGGTGCACACCCGTTCGACGCCAGGCTTTATCGTCAACCGCGTGGCTCGGCCCTTCTACGCCGAAAGCCTGCGCCTGCTGCAAGAAGGCGCCGCCGACTGCGCCACCCTCGATGCCCTGCTGCGCGACGCCGGAGGCTTTCGCATGGGCGCCTTCGAGCTGACCGACCTGATCGGCCATGACGTCAACTACGCGGTGACCTGCTCGGTGTTCGAGGCGTTCTATGGCGACTTCCGCTTCCAGCCATCGCTGGTGCAAAAAGAGCTGGTCGACGCCGGGCGCCTCGGGCGCAAGACCGGCCAGGGCTTCTATAGCTACGCTGAAGGCGCCGAGCGGCCAGCGCCTGCGGCACTCACCAGCCAGGCGCCTGTCGAGCGCTGCACGGTGGAAGGTGACCTCGGTGTCCTGCGGCCCCTGGTCGAGCGCCTGCGCGCCAAGGGTATCGACGTCACCGAGCGCGCTGGCGGCGGCCTGCTGCGGGTGGGGGATGCCACCCTGGCGCTGTCCGATGGTCGCCTGGCCAGCCAGCGCGCCCGCGAGGACGGTTTGCGCAACCTGGTGCTGCTGGACCTGGCCCTGGACTACACCAGCGCCACGCGCCTGGCCATCAGCCACGGCGCCGAGTGCAGTGCCGAGGCCCTGGACCAGGCCGTCGACCTGCTCGCCCGGGCCGGCTTGAGCGCCTGCCCGGTGGCCGACCTGCCCGGCCTGGTGGTGCTGCGCACCGTGGCCATGCTCGCCAACGAAGCCGCCGACGCCGTGCTGCAAGGCGTCGGTACGCCCGGCGACATCGACCTGGCCATGCGCGCCGGGGTCAACTACCCGCGTGGCCCGCTGGCCTGGGCCGACGACCTGGGGGTCGGCTACACCCTGAACGTGCTCGACAACCTGCAACGCAGCTACGGCGAGGAACGTTATCGCCCGTCCCTGCTGCTGCGCCGCACCCACGCCGAAGGAGGCTGCCTGCATGACTGAGCAATCCGCACACACCCTGGCCCGCGCCTGCGCCCAGGCCATGTTCGCCCGCGACGCCGCCAGCCAGGGCCTGGGCATCGAACTGCTCGACGCCGGCCCAGGCAGCGCCCGGCTGGGCATGCGCGTGCGCGCCGACATGCTCCAGGGCCACGGCACCTGCCACGGCGGCTACCTGTTCGCCCTGGCCGACTCGGCCTTCGCCTTCGCCTGCAACAGCTACGATGAAGCCGCCGTGGCCCTGGGTTGCAGCATCGACTATGTGGCGCCGGCACGCCTGGGCGATCAGTTGCTGGCCACCGCCAGCGAGCAGAGCCGCAAGGGCCGCACCGGCAACTACGACGTGCGCATCGAGAACCAACAGGGCGAGCTGATCGCCCTGTTCCACGGCAAATCCTACAAAGTGCGCGGCACCGTGCTGTCGCCGGAGACCTCCCATGACTGACGCCACCCTGCCCCACGCGCTGATCATCGATGCCGTGCGCACGCCCATTGGTCGCTATGGCGGCGCCCTGGCAAGCGTGCGCCCCGACGACCTCGCTGCGGTGCCAATCAAGGCACTGATGGCGCGCCACCCGGAGCTGGACTGGGCGGCCGTGGACGATGTCATCCTTGGCTGCGCCAACCAGGCCGGCGAAGACAACCGCAACGTCGCGCGCATGGCCGGCCTGCTGGCCGGGCTGCCGATCGAGGTGCCCGGCACCACCCTCAACCGTCTGTGCGGCTCGGGCCTGGACGCCATCGGCAACGCCGCCCGCGCCCTGCGCTGCGGCGAGGCCGGGCTGATGCTGGCCGGCGGCGTCGAATCGATGTCGCGGGCGCCCTTCGTCATGGGCAAGTCGGAACAGGCCTTCGGCCGCAGCGCGCAGCTGTTCGACACCACTATCGGCTGGCGTTTCGTCAATCCGCTGATGCAGGCGCACTACGGTATCGACTCGATGCCCGAGACCGCCGAGAACGTCGCCGAGCGCTTCGCCATCTCCCGCGAGGACCAGGACGCCTTCGCCCTGCGCAGCCAGCTCAAGGCCGCCGCCGCCCAGGCCAATGGCCGCCTGGCCCGGGAGATCGTCGCGGTGCAGATCCCCCAGCGCAAAGGCCCGGCCAAGCGTATCGAGCAGGACGAACATCCACGGGGCGACACCACCCTTGAGCAACTGGCGCGCCTGGGCACGCCGTTTCGCGAGGGCGGCAGCGTCACCGCCGGCAATGCCTCGGGGGTCAACGACGGCGCCTGCGCCCTGCTCCTGGCCAGCCCCACGGCAGCCCGGCGACATGGCCTCAAGGCTCGCGGCCGGGTGCTTGGCCTCGCGGCGGCGGGCGTCGAGCCGCGACTCATGGGCATCGGCCCGGTGCCGGCCACCCGCAAGGTACTGGAACTGACCGGCCTGTCCCTGGCCGACATGGACGTGATCGAACTCAACGAAGCCTTCGCCGCCCAGGGCTTGGCCGTGCTGCGCGAGCTGGGCCTGGCCGACGACGATCCCCGGGTCAACCCCAACGGCGGCGCCATCGCCCTGGGCCACCCGCTGGGCATGAGCGGCGCACGGCTGGTCACCACCGCCCTGCACCAGCTGGAACAGACCGGCGGGCGTTATGCCCTGTGCACCATGTGCATCGGCGTCGGCCAGGGCATCGCCCTGGTGCTCGAACGCCTCTGATCAGCCGCCAGAGACGCCACGCGACGCGGGCAGTATGCTGCCTGCCATGACACTCAGGGCTTCGGCCCACGACAAGAACAACTCGAGTGAAACCATGAACCTCTACCACGATGCCGACCGCGCCCTGCTCGACCCGATGGAAACCGCCAGCCTCGACGCGCTGCGCCAGCACCAGCTGGATCGCCTGCGCTGGAGCCTGAACCACGCCTACGCCAACGTGCCGCTGTATCGCCAGCGCTTCGACGCCTGCGGCGCCCACCCCGATGACCTGAAGTCGCTGGACGACCTGGCGAAATTCCCCTTCACCGGCAAGAACGACCTGCGCGACAACTACCCCTACGGCATGTTCGCCGTGCCCCAGGACCAGGTGGTGCGTCTGCACGCCTCCAGCGGTACCACCGGCAAGCCGACGGTGGTCGGCTACACCCAGAACGACATCGACACCTGGGCCAACGTGGTGGCGCGCTCGATCCGCGCCGCTGGCGGGCGTCGTGGCGACAAGGTGCATGTGTCCTATGGCTACGGCCTGTTCACCGGCGGCCTGGGCGCGCACTACGGTGCCGAGCGCCTGGGCTGCACGGTGATCCCCATGTCTGGCGGCCAGACCGAGAAGCAGGTGCAGCTGATCCGCGACTTCCAGCCCGACATCATCATGGTCACGCCGTCGTACATGCTCAACCTGGCCGACGAGATCGAGCGCCAGGGCATCGACCCGCACGACCTCAAGCTGCGCCTGGGCATCTTCGGCGCCGAACCCTGGACCGACGAACTGCGCCGCTCCATCGAGCAACGCCTGGGCATCGATGCGCTGGACATCTACGGGCTCTCGGAAATCATGGGCCCGGGCGTGGCCATGGAATGCCTCGAGACCAAGGACGGCCCGACCATCTGGGAGGACCACTTCTACCCCGAGATCATCGACCCGGTCAGCGGCGACGTGCTGCCGGACGGCCAGCTTGGCGAGCTGGTGTTCACCTCGTTGAGCAAGGAGGCATTGCCGATGGTGCGCTACCGCACCCGTGACCTGACCCGCCTGCTGCCCGGCACGGCGCGGCCGATGCGGCGCATTGGCAAGATCACCGGGCGCAGCGACGACATGCTGATCATCCGCGGGGTCAATGTGTTCCCCACGCAGATCGAGGAACAGGTGCTCAAGATAAAACAGCTTTCAGAGTTGTATGAGATTCATCTGTATCGCAATGGCAACCTCGACAGCGTCGAGGTGCATGTGGAACTGCGCAGCGACAGCCAGTACCTCGACGAGGGCCAGCGCAAGCAGGTGGTGGGCGAGCTGGCGCGGCAGATCAAGACCTATATCGGTATCAGCACGCAGGTCCAGTTGCAGCCTTGCGGCACGCTGAAACGTTCGGAGGGCAAGGCTTGTCATGTGTATGACAAGCGGTTGGCTGGCTGACGGCAAGCGCTGAGAAGGAAGCCCCGGCATGGTCCGGGGCTTTTTTTGGCCTTTAGAAAGCTGGGGGCGCTCTGCGCCCCTTTCGCGGCACAAGGCCGCTCCTACAGAGGAGATCGCATTCCCCCTTGTAGGAGCGGCCTTGTGCCGCGAAAGGGCTGCGCAGCAGCCCCGACAATCCCAATGCGACACACAAATACTATTCGATACATCAAATACTGTTTGATGTTGTGTTTTGTATCGCTTATAAATGACCCACGCCCCAAGCAGCCCACAACCGGGAGCCTGAACATGTATGCACAGCTCGTAGAAACCGGCGTCAAGCGCCTCAAATCCCTGGAGGAGATGTCGCCCGAAGAGCGCGCCTTCCAGGAGAAGATCGACGCCGAAATAAAGATCGAAGCCAAGAACTGGATGCCCGAGGCCTACCGCCAGACCCTCATCCGCCAGATCTCCCAGCATGCCCACTCGGAAATCGTCGGCATGCTCCCGGAAGGCAACTGGGTCACCCGCGCCCCGTCGCTCAAGCGCAAGCTGCAGCTGATGGCCAAGATCCAGGACGAAGCCGGCCACGGCCTGTACCTGTACAGCGCCATGGAAACCCTCGGCGCCGACCGCGACGAAGAGATCGCCAGGCTGCACAGTGGCAAGGCCAAGTACTCAAGCATCTTCAACTACCCGACCCTGAGCTGGGCCGACATGGGCGCGGTGGGCTGGCTGGTGGACGGCGCGGCGATCGTCAACCAGGTGGTGCTACAGCGCACCTCCTACGGCCCCTACTCCCGCGCCATGATCCGCATCTGCAAGGAAGAGAGCTTCCACCAGCGCCAGGGCTACGAGCTGCTGCTGACCATGATGCGCCACGGCACCCAGGCGCAGAAGGACATGGTCCAGGACGCCATCGACCGCCTGTGGTGGCCGGCGCTGATGATGTTCGGCCCCAGCGACG
Source organism: Mitsuaria sp. RG (assembly GCF_028369275.1). Lineage (NCBI taxonomy): Bacteria > Pseudomonadati > Pseudomonadota > Betaproteobacteria > Burkholderiales > Sphaerotilaceae > Roseateles > Mitsuaria sp. RG. The sequence continues at coordinate 8,476 of NZ_JAQMYQ010000072.1, read as the reverse complement.
AGCATTCCCCCAACAGCGCCCAGTCCATGGCCTGGAAGATCAAGCGCCAGACCAACGACGAACTGCGCCAGCGCTTCATCGACCAGACCGTGCCCCAGCTCGAACTGCTCGGCTGCACTGCGCCGGACCCCGCGCTCAAGTGGAACGAGGCCCGTGGCCACTACGACTTCGGCGAGATCCAGTGGGACGAGTTCTACGAAGTGATCAAGGGCAACGGCCCGTGCAACCAGGAACGCCTGGCCACCCGGCGCAACGCCATCGAAAGCGGTGCCTGGGTGCGCGAGGCCGCCGTGGCCTATGCCCGCAAGCAACAGAACAAGAACGCCGCCTGAAGCGGCGAATGATGCGGAGATACCCCCAATGTCTGTCTGGACCCTGTTCGAAGTCTTCGTGCGCAGCAAGCACGGCCTGAACCACAAGCACGTCGGCAGCGTGCACGCCGCCGACGCCGCCATGGCCATCGAGAATGCCCGCGAGCTGTACACCCGCCGCAGCGAGGGGGTGAGCCTGTGGGTGGTGCCCTCGGCGCTGATCACCGCCTCCTCCCCCGACGAGAAGGACCCGCTGTTCGCCCCGGCGGATGACAAGGTCTATCGCCACGCCAGCTTCTACGAGCTGCCGGCCGAAGTCGGACACATGTGAGGCGCGCCATGCACAAGCAAGCATTGATTCAATACCTGCTGCTGCTCGGCGACAGCGCCCTGGTCCAGGGCCAGCGCCTGTGCGAGTGGTGCGGCAAGGCTCCGGCGCTGGAGGAAGAACTGGCGCTGATGAACGTCGGCCTCGATCTGGTCGGCCAGGCGCGCAACTGGCTGGACTATGCCGCCGAACTGCAGGACGACGGCCGCGATGCCGACGCCCTGGTCTTCCGCCGCGACGAGCGCGCCTACCGCAACCTGCTGCTGGTCGAACAGCCCAACGGCGACTATGCCGTGACGATGCTCAAGCAGTTCCTCTACGACGCCTGGCACCACGCTGTACTTGACGGTCTGTGTGCCTCGAACGATGAGCGCATCGCCGGTATCGCCGCCAAGGCCCTGAAGGAGGTGACCTACCACCTGCGCCGCTCCGGCGAGTGGGTGCAGCGCCTGGGCGGCGGCACCGAAGAGAGCCGCCAGCGCATGCTCGAGGCCATCCCCGTGCTGTGGCGCTTCACCGTCGAGCTGACGGTCGCCAGCGACAGCGAAGTGCAACTGGCCCGGGCCGGCATCGCCGCCCACCCGGCGCAGGTCGCCCAGCGCTGGCACGCCACGGTGGAAACGATCTTCGCCTCGGTCGAGCTGCCGCTGCCCAAAGCCGCCAGCCACTTCTACCTGGACGGGCGCAAGGGCCTGCACACCGAGCACCTGGGCCTGCTGCTGGCCGAGATGCAGTTCCTGCCGCGAGCCTACCCCGATGCGACCTGGTGAGCTGATCGCGGGTGACCGCGGCGCCCGCGCCCTGCGCGACGGCGACCTGGCCCAGGCCTGGGCGGTGCTGGCCGAGGTGATGGACCCGGAGGTACCGGTGGTCAGCGTGGTCGACTTAGGTGTCGTGCGCGACCTCGACTGGCGCGCCGGCCACTTGCACCTGGTGGTCACCCCGACCTACTCCGGCTGCCCGGCCACCGAGGTGATCGAGGGCGATATCCGCCAGGCGCTGGAACAGGCCGGGTTCGCCGAGCCCGCGCTGGAGCGCAGGCTTACCCCGGCCTGGAGCACCGACTGGATCAGCGACCAGGGCCGCGAGCGCCTGCGCGCCTACGGCATCGCACCGCCCGTCGGCAGTGCCAGCCTGCGCGGGGCCTCGCCCACGGTGTGCTGCCCGCAATGCGCAAGTAGTGATACCGAACTGCTCAGCCAGTTCGGCTCCACCGCCTGCAAGGCCCTGTACCGCTGCCGTGCGTGCCTGGAGCCGTTCGACTATTTCAAATGCCTTTGAGCCGTGGAGAACGCCATGAGCCAGTTTCACAGCCTGACCGTCAAGCAAGTGCGCCAGGAGACCCGCGACGCGGTGTCCATCGCCTTCGACGTGCCCGCGCACCTGCACGATGAGTTTCGTTTCACCCAGGGCCAGTACCTGGTCATGCGCACCCGATTGGATGACGAAGAAGTGCGCCGCTCCTATTCGATCTGCAGCGCGGTGCAGGACGGCGAATTGCGCGTGGCGGTCAAACGCGTGCCGGGCGGTCGTTTCTCGGCCTTCGCCAACGAAGTGCTCAAGGCCGGCCAGCAGCTCGAGGTAATGCCGCCGTCGGGCAGCTTCTTCGTGCCGCTGGACCCGGCGCGCCGAGGTCACTACCTGGGCGTGGCCGCCGGCAGCGGCATCACCCCGATCCTGTCGCTGGTCGCCACCACCCTGGCCTGCGAACCCCACAGCCGCTTCACCCTGCTGTACGGCAACCGCGCCAGCAACAGCGCGCTGTTCCGCGATCGCCTGGAAGACCTGAAGAACCAGTACCTCGACCGCCTCAACCTGATCTTCGTGTTCAGCCGCGAGCAGCAGGATGTCGACCTGTACAACGGCCGCATCGACGCCGACAAGTGCGGCCAGCTGTTCGCCCGCTGGCTCGACGTGAAGTCACTCGATGCGGCATTCATCTGCGGCCCGCAGGCGATGACCGAGACCGTGCGCGACAGCCTGCAGGCCAATGGCCTGACCAGGGAGCGCATCCACTTCGAGCTGTTCGCCGCCGCCGGTGCAGAGGCCCGTCGCGAAGCCCGCGAGGCGGCGCGCCAGGTGGATTCGGCGGTCAGCCACGTCACCGTGATCAGCGACGGCCGCGCCCTGGCCTTCGACCTGCCGCACAACACCCGCAGCGTGCTCGAGGCCGGCAACGCCATCGGCGCCGAACTGCCCTGGTCGTGCAAGGCCGGGGTGTGCTCGACCTGCAAGTGCAAGGTGATCGAGGGCGAGGTGGAGATGGACAGCAACCATGCCCTGGAGGACTACGAAGTGGCGGCCGGGTATGTGCTGTCGTGCCAGACCTACCCGTTGAGCGACAAGGTGGTGCTCGATTTCGATCAGCTCTAGCACCGCGTCGCCTGCTTCGCGGGTAAACCCGCTCCCACAGGTACATCGGCGCCCTCAAGACCAACGCCGTCCCTGTGGGAGCGGGTTTACCCGCGAAGAAGCCAACACAGATACCGGCAACACCCGCGTGACCTGAAAAAACAATTACAACAGCCAGAGAGAACGCTCCCCATGACACCCGAACACCTCGAATCCATCAGCAAGCACCCCGCCTTCGTGCAACTGATCCAGCGCAAGCGCCGCCTCAACGGCTCGCTGACCCTGGCCATGCTCGTCGCCTACTACGGTTTCGTCCTGCTGGTGGCCTTCGCCCCCGGCGTGCTCGGCCAGTCACTCAGCGGCGGGGTGACCAGCGTCGGCATGCTGGTGGGCGTGCTGATGGTGCTGCTGTCCTTCGCCCTCACCGGCATCTACATGCACCGCGCCAACCGCGTCATCGACCCGCTCAACGAGGTGGTCAAGCAGGAGTGCGCGCGATGAACTGGACCGCCATCTCGATGTTCCTGGTGTTCGTCGGCTTCACCCTGCTGGTGACCCGCTGGGCCGCCCTGCGCACCCGCTCGGCCAGCGACTTCTACACCGCCGGCGGCGGCCTGACCGGCATGCAGAACGGCCTGGCGATCGCCGGCGACATGATCAGCGCCGCCTCCTTCCTCGGCATCTCGGCGATGATGTTCATGAACGGCTACGACGGCCTGCTCTACGCCCTGGGCGTGCTGGCCGGCTGGCCGATCATCCTGTTCCTGATCGCCGAGCGCCTGCGCAACCTGGGCAAGTACACCTTCGCCGACGTGGTCTCCTACCGCCTGGCCCAGGCCCCGGTGCGCCTGACCTCGGCCTTCGGCACCCTGGCCGTGGCGCTGATGTACCTGGTGGCGCAGATGGTCGGCGCCGGCAAGCTGATCGAGCTGCTGTTCGGCATCAGCTACCTGTACGCGGTGATGCTGGTGGGCGTGCTGATGGTGCTGTACGTCACCTTCGGCGGCATGCTCGCCACCACCTGGGTGCAGATCATCAAGGCGGTGATGCTGCTGTCGGGCACCACCTTCATGGCCTTCATGGTGCTCAGGCACTTCGGCTTCAGCACCGAGGCGATGTTCGCCAGCGCCGTGGCCGTGCACGTCAAGGGCCAGGCGATCATGGCTCCGGGAGCGCTGTTGTCAAACCCGGTGGACGCCATCTCCCTGGGCCTGGGCATGATGTTCGGCACGGCCGGCCTGCCGCATATCCTCATGCGCTTCTTCACCGTCAGCGATGCCAAGGAAGCGCGCAAGAGCGTGTTCTACGCCACCGGATTCATCGGCTATTTCTACCTGCTGCTGATCGTCATCGGCTTCGGCGCCATCGTCATGGTCGGCACCGAGCCGTCCTACCGCGACGCCAGCGGGGCGATCATCGGCGGCGGCAACATGGTCGCGGTGCACCTGGCCCAGGCGGTGGGCGGCAACCTGTTCCTCGGTTTCATCTCGGCGGTGGCCTTCGCCACCATCCTCGCCGTGGTCGCGGGCCTGGCGCTGTCCGGTGCCTCGGCGGTGTCCCACGACCTGTACGCCTGCGTGGTGCGCAAGGGCCAGGCCAGCGAGCAGGAAGAGATGCGCGTCTCGCGCCTGGCCACCCTGGGGATCGGCCTGTTCGCGGTGCTGCTGGGGCTGCTGTTCGAGTCGCAGAACATCGCCTTCCTTTCTGGCCTGGTGCTGGCGGTGGCCGCCTCGGTCAACTTCCCGGTGCTGCTGCTCTCGATGTTCTGGAAAGGCCTGACCACTCGCGGCGCGGTGGGCGGCAGCCTGGCCGGGCTGGTCTCGGCCATCGTCCTGGTGGTGCTGGGGCCGGCGGTGTGGGTCAACGTGCTGCACAACGAGCGGGCGCTGTTCCCCTACAGCAACCCGGCGCTGTTCTCCATGTCGCTGGCCTTCCTCGCCGCCTGGGCCTTCTCGGTCACTGACAGCTCGGAGCGGGCGCGCGAAGAACGTGGGCGCTACCTGGCCCAGTTCATTCGCTCGATGACCGGTATCGGCGCCGCCGGCGCCAGCAAGCACTGACCTCAAGAACAATAAAAATGTCGGGTACAACAACAATGAACCGCACGCACCTCAAGTCAGCCGCCTGGCTGGCCACCCTCGCCCTGCCCTTGCCGGCCATGGCGGACTTTATCGCTGACAGCCACGCACGCCTCGAACTGCGCAACCACTACATCAACCGCGACTTCCGCCAGGGCAACGCCCCGCAGAGCAAGGCCGAGGAATGGGGCCAGGGCTTCACCGCCCGCTTCGAATCGGGTTTCACCGAGGGGCCGGTCGGCGTCGGGGTGGACGCCATGGGCCAATTGGGCATCAAGCTCGACTCCAGCCGCGACCGGCGCAACACCGGCCTGCTGCCCTACGGGCCACGCAGCCTGGAACCGGTGGACGATTACAGCGAACTGGGCCTGACCGGCAAGCTGCGGGTGTCCAAGAGCACCCTGCGCCTGGGCACCTTGCAGCCGATCCTGCCGGTGGTGGTGTACAACGACACCCGCCTGCTGGCCTCGACCTTCCAGGGTGGCCTGCTGACCAGCCAGGAGCTGGACGGCCTGACCTTCAACGGCGGCCGCCTGACCAAGGCCAACCTGCGCGACTCCTCCGGGCGCGACGACATCGGCTACGGCGCCGCCAGCAGCGACCACTTCGACTTCGGCGGCGGCAGCTACGCCATCACCCCGCAGGCCAGCGTCAGCTACTACTACGCCAAGCTCGAAGACATCTACCGCCAGCAATACGTCGGTTTGCTGCATACCCAGCCCCTGGCCGAAGGTGTCAGCCTGCGCAGCGACCTGCGTTACTTCGACAGCCGCGGCGACGGCGCCGAGCGCGCCGGGCGCATCGACAACCGCAACTTCAACGCCATGTTCACCCTGGGCGTGAAGGCCCACAAGTTCACCGCCACCTGGCAGCAGATGTCCGGTGACAGCGCCTTTCCGTTCCTCAACGGCGGCGATCCGTACACCGTCAACCTGGTCACCTACAACACCTTCACCCGCGCCGGGCTCGACTCCTGGCAAGTGCGCTACGACTACGACTTTGTCGCGATGGGCATACCTGGGTTGAGCTTCATGACCCGCTACACCGACGGTCGCCACGCCGAAACCGCCACGCTCAGCAATGGCCGCGAGCGCGAACGCGACACCGACATCACTTACGTCATCCAGAGCGGCCCGTTCAAGGACGTCAGCCTGCGCTGGCGCAACGTCACTTTCCGTTCCGGCAACGGCCTGACCAATGCCGTGGACGAGAACCGCCTGATCATCGGCTACACCCTGGCGCTGTGGTAACCGCGCCCCTTCAAAGGAGAACAGCATGTCCGCCGCCCCTACCCTGCAAAGCTTCATCGCCGGCCGCTGGATCGGCCAGCACGGCGCCCAGGCCCTGCGCAGCGCCCTGGATGGCCATATCCTGGCCTACAGCCACGAAGAACGCCCGGACTTCGCCGAGGCCGTGGATTTCGCTCGGGCCCAGGGCCTCAAGCAGCTGCTGGCCATGGATTTCCAGCAGCGCGCCGCCCGGCTCAAGGCCCTGGCGCTGTACCTGGCCGAGCGCAAGGAGCAGCTCTACGCCCTGTCCCACCATTCCGGCGCCACCCGCGCTGACAGCTGGATCGACATCGAGGGCGGCAACGCCACGCTGTTCGCCTATTCCAGCATGGGCCGGCGCGAACTGCCGTCGGGCAACCTGGTGCATGAAGGGCCGGCGATCCCGTTGGGCAAGCAAGGCCATTTCGCCGGCAGCCATATCCTGGTGCCGCGCGCAGGCGTGGCCGTGCACATCAACGCCTTCAACTTCCCGATCTGGGGCATGCTGGAGAAGTTCGCCCCGACCTTCCTCGCCGGCATGCCGTGCATCGTCAAACCCGCCACCTCAACCAGCTACCTCACCGAAGCCGTGGTGCGCCTGATGAACGAATCGGGCCTGTTGCCGGCCGGTAGCCTGCAACTGGTGATCGGCAGCACGGGCGATCTGCTCGACCGTCTGCAGGGACAGGACGTGGTGACCTTCACAGGCTCCGCCGACACCGCAGCCAAGCTGCGCGTCACCCCGAACCTGATACGTAACTCGGTGCCCTTTACCGCCGAGGCCGATTCGCTGAACTGCGCCATCCTCGGCCCGGACGTGAGCCCAGACAGCGAGGAGTTCGACCTGTACATCAAGGAAGTGGCGCGGGAAATGACCACCAAGGCCGGGCAGAAATGCACGGCGATCCGCCGCGCCATCGTCCCGGCCAGGCACATCGACGCGGTGGCCACCCGCCTGCGCGAGCGGCTGCGCAAGGTGGTGGTGGGCGATCCTGCGGTCGAGGGTGTGCGCATGGGCGCGCTGGCCTCCCACGACCAGCAGCGCGATGTCGGCGAGCGCGTGCGCCAATTGCTGGACAGCTGCGAGCAGTTGCTGGGGGCCAGTGACGGTTTCACCCCGGTCGGCGATGGCGTGGCCGAGGGCGCGTTCTTCGCCCCGACCCTGCTGCTGGCCCGCGACCCGCATGCCGAGGGCGGCGCCCACGATATCGAGGCGTTCGGCCCGGTGAGCACGCTGATGGCCTACGACGACCTCGACGAAGCCCTGACCCTGGCCGCCCGCGGCAAGGGCAGCCTGGTGGCATCGCTGGTCACCGCCGACCGCGCCGTGGCGGCCAAGGCCATTCCGGTGGCGGCGGCCTGGCACGGGCGGCTGCTGGTGCTCGACAGCGAGGCGGCCAAGGAATCCACCGGCCATGGCTCGCCATTGCCGCAGCTCAAGCACGGCGGCCCAGGCCGTGCGGGCGGCGGTGAAGAGCTGGGCGGCCTGCGCGCGGTCAAGCACTACCTGCAGCGCGCCGCCGTGCAGGGCTCGCCGAGCATGCTGATGGCGGTGACCGGCGAATACGTGCGCGGCGCCGAGGTGATCGAGACCGAGGTGCACCCGTTCCGCCGTCATTTTGACGACCTGCGCATCGGCGAATCGCTGCTGACCCACCGCCGCACCGTGACCGAGGCCGACCTGGTCAACTTCGGCTGCCTGTCGGGCGATCACTTCTACATGCACTTCGACGAGATCGCGGCGAAGCAGTCGCAGTTCGGCAAGCGCATCGCCCACGGTTACTTCGTGCTGTCGGCGGCGGCCGGGTTGTTTGTTTCTCCGGGCGAAGGGCCAGTGCTGGCAAACTATGGCCTGGACACCCTGCGCTTCATTACCCCGGTGGGGATCGGCGACACCATCCAGGCGCGCTTGACCTGCAAGCGCAAGATCGACCAGGGCAAGACCAGTCCGCAGGGGCAGGCGCAAGGGGTGGTGGCGTGGGATGTGGAGGTGACCAACCAGCTGGGTGAGCTGGTGGCCAGTTATGACATCTTGACGTTGGTGGTGAAGCGGTGAGCGTGGTTGTGTTGCGAGGGGCTTGGCGATAGGCGGCCATCCCTTTCAAGGTCTTGCGATTACTGGGGTCGCTTTGCGACCCT
>NZ_JAQMYQ010000071.1:0-21835 GCF_028369275.1 Mitsuaria sp. RG | reverse complement strand
GCTTATAATTCAACCTCATTCATCGCACTGTCCTTGGTCATGTCCTGCAACCGCCACAAGATCCACTTCCTGCGCGAACTCATCCCCTCGTTCGAGTGCGAGCCCGGCTGCCACGATTGCTGCGGCCCGGTCACCACGTCCGCCGAGGAGATGGCCCGCCTGCCGCGCAAGACCCAGGCCGAGCAGGACGCCGCCCTGGAGCGCCTGGACTGCGTGCACCTGGGGCCGAACGGCTGCACGGTCTATGAAGAGCGCCCGATGATCTGCCGACTGTTCGGCACCACCCCGCGCCTGGCCTGCCCCCGTGGCCGAGGGCCGGCGCAGCCTATCGAGCCTGCGGCCGAGCAACTGGTCCACCAGTTCATCGCCACGACCCGTCAGGTGCTGGTCTGAGGCCTTGGCTCTGTACGAAATGTATCTGCACTCGCCCATACTGCGTTGAAACGGGGCTCGGAATGCTCATGTACTCCAGTACACTCCGCTTCCTCCCCCCGTTTCGCCTTGTCTGGCCTTCGCGCAGACACATTTCGTACAGACCCTAGTCCGGGATCGGCAGGCACAGGCTCTCTTTCACTTCTTCCATCACGATGTAGCTCTTCGATTCGCGCACATGGGGCAGCTTGAGCAGGATGTCGCCGAGCAGCTTGCGGTACGAGGCCATCTCCGAGATCCGCGCCTTCACCAGGTAGTCGAAGTCGCCCGACACCAGGTGGCATTCCAGCACATGGGGCAGCTTGAGCACGGCGCGGCGGAATTCCTCGAAGGTGTCGCCGGACTTGTAGTCCAGGCTGATCTCGACGAACACCAGCAGGCTGCCCTTCAGGTGCTGCGGATTGAGTCGGGCGTTGTAGCCCATGATGATCCCCTCGCGCTCCAGGCGCCGTACGCGCTCGGTGCAAGGGGTGGTGGACAGCCCGACCTTCTCGCCCAGTTCGGTGAAGGAAATACGCCCGTCATTCTGCAGGATCCGCAGGATGTTGCGGTCGATCTTGTCCAGTTCACGTTTGCTCTGGTGCTGGGTTCTCATAGGGGATGCCCCTCCGTGAAAGGCGATTTTGCCGAGAATTCTCGCCAAATATAGCTGCTTATATAGTGAATAGCACTGGCTTGAGATTCATATACTGCGCGCATCCATGCCATTTCAACAAAAGACTGCGGCGAGCCGCGTGCGAGGGATACAACAATGCGAGTTCTGGTACTTGGTAGCGGTGTGATCGGTACCGCCAGTGCCTACTATCTGGCCCGGCAAGGTTTCGAGGTCACGGTGGTCGATCGCCAGCCGGCGGTGGCCATGGAAACCAGCTTCGCCAACGCAGGCCAGATCTCGCCCGGCTATGCCTCGCCCTGGGCCGCCCCGGGCGTGCCGCTCAAGGCCATCAAGTGGCTGCTGGAGCGCCACGCGCCCCTGGCCATCAAGCTGACCGGCGACGTCGACCAGTACCTGTGGATGGCGCAGATGCTGCGCAACTGCACCGCCAGCCGTTATGCGGTGAACAAGGAGCGCATGGTGCGCCTGTCCGAGTACAGCCGCGACTGCCTCGACGAGCTGCGCGCCGAAACCGGCATTGCCTACGAAAACCGCAGCCTGGGCACTACCCAGCTGTTCCGCACCCAGGCCCAGGTCGACGCCGCGGCCAAGGACATCGCCGTGCTGGAACAATCCGGCGTGCCATACGAGCTGCTCGACCGCGATGGCATCGCCCGCGTCGAACCGGCCCTGGCCGGGGTGAAGGACATCCTCGCCGGTGCCCTGCGCCTGCCCAACGACCAGACCGGCGACTGCCAGCTGTTCACCACCAAGCTCGCCGAGATGGCCATCAAGCTGGGCGTCGAGTTCCGCTTCGGCCAGGACATCCAGCGCCTGGACGTCGCCGGCGACCGCATCAACGGCGTGTGGATCGACGGCAAGCTGGAAACCGCCGACCGCTACGTGCTGGCCCTGGGCAGCTACTCGCCGCAGCTGCTCAAGCCGCTGGGCATCAAGGCCCCGGTCTACCCGCTCAAGGGCTACTCACTGACCGTGCCGATCACCAACGGCGACATGGCGCCGACCTCGACCATACTGGACGAGACCTACAAGGTCGCCATCACCCGTTTCGACGACCGCATCCGTGTCGGCGGCATGGCCGAGATCGCCGGTTTTGACCTGTCGCTGAACCCGCGTCGGCGCGAAACACTGGAGATGATCGTCAACGACCTTTATCCTCGCGGCGGCGACCTGAGCCAGGCGAGCTTCTGGACCGGCCTGCGCCCGGCCACCCCGGACGGCACCCCGATCGTCGGGGCGACCAAGTTCCGTAACCTGTTCCTCAACACCGGTCACGGCACCCTGGGCTGGACCATGGCCTGCGGTTCCGGTCGCCTGCTGGCGGACCTGATCGCGCGCAAGAAGCCGCAGATCAGTGCCGAAGGCCTGGACATCTCGCGTTATGGCAACAGCCGCGAGATCGCCAAGCATGGCCAGCCGGCGCCTGCGCACCAGTAAGCGGGCGTCTGCGCCGGCCCTTTCGCGGGTAAACCCGCTCCCACAGGTTTGTGCTGCCCCCTGTGGGAGCGGGTTTACCCGCGAAGAAGTTCACACCGATTGACCTGTTCCCTCACCCCGGCGCGGTGGGTACCTACCCCCATCTGCCGCGCCGGGGCTTTATCGATAACCAGAACTGCCAGAAGGCTGCCGCCATGCGTCCCGCCCGTGCCCTGATCGACCTCCAAGCCCTCCGTCACAACTACCGTCTGGCCCGTGAGCTGACCGGCGCCAAGGCCCTGGCCGTGGTCAAGGCCGACGCCTACGGCCATGGCGCGGTGCGTTGCGCCCTGGCGCTCGAGCCCGAGGCCGACGGTTTTGCCGTGGCCTGCATCGAGGAAGCCCTGGAGCTGCGCGCGGCGGGCATCAAGGCACCGCTGCTGCTGCTCGAAGGTTTCTTCGAGGCCAGCGAGCTGGCGCTGATCGCCGAGCATGACCTGTGGTGCGTGGTGCATTCGCTGTGGCAGCTGGAAGCGCTCGAGCAGACCTCGGTGCGCAAGCCGCTGACCATCTGGCTGAAGATGGATACCGGCATGCACCGCGTCGGTGTGCACCCCAAGGACTACCACGACGCCTACCAGCGCCTGCTGGCCAGCGGCAAGGTGTCGCGCATCGTGCTTATGAGTCACTTCGCCCGCGCCGACGAGCTCGATGCCGCCGCCACCGAGCAGCAGGTCGCCGTGTTCGAGGCCGCACGCCAGGGCCTGGCTGCCGAGTGCAGCCTGCGCAACTCACCGGCCGTGCTGGGCTGGCCGAGCATCAAGAGCGACTGGGTGCGCCCGGGCATCATGCTCTACGGCGCCACGCCGTTCGAGGTGGCGCAGGCCGAAGCGGCCCGCCTGCAACCGGTGATGACCCTGCAATCGCGGATCATTAGCGTGCGCGAGCTGCCGGCCGGCGAACCGGTGGGCTACGGCGCCAAGTTCCTCAGTCCGCGCCCGACCCGCGTGGGCGTTGTCGCCATGGGCTATGCCGACGGCTACCCACGCCAGGCGCCCACCGGCACCCCGGTGGTGGTGGCCGGCAAGCGCACCCAGCTGATCGGCAGGGTGTCGATGGACATGCTCTGCGTCGACCTCACCGAGGTGCCCGAGGCCACCGTCGGCAGCCCGGTGGAGCTGTGGGGCAAGCAAGTCCTGGCCAGCGACGTGGCGATGCAGGCCGGGACCATTCCGTACCAGATTTTCTGCAATCTCAAACGCGTGCCACTGGACTATATCGGCGAATAAGGCGCTGAAGCGGACAGGCTGCGGGGCTGTGTGTTGTAAATACTGAACGGCATTGCCATCATATCGTTCACACTACCCCCATCTCGACCGATTCAGGAGGCTCCAGCTTTGGACGTCGGTGAACGACTGCAAGCCATCCGCAAGCTCAAGGGCCTGTCCCAGCGTGAACTCGCCAAGCGCGCGGGGGTGACCAACAGCACCATCTCGATGATCGAGAAGAACAGCGTGAGCCCGTCAATCAGCTCCCTGCGCAAGGTGCTCAGCGGTATCCCCATGTCCATGGTCGAGTTCTTCTCGGTGGAGCTGGCGCCGGAAAGCCCGACCCAGATCGTCTACAAGGCCCACGAGCTGATCGACATCTCCGACGGCGCGGTGACCATGAAGCTGGTCGGCAAGTCGCATCCCAACCGGGCCATCGCCTTCCTCACCGAGGTCTACCCGCCGGGTGCCGACACTGGCGCGGAAATGCTCACCCACGACGGCGAAGAGACCGGCATCCTGCTCGAAGGCCGCCTGGAGCTGGTGGTTGGTACCGAGATCTTCATTCTCGAGGCCGGCGACAGCTATTACTTCGAAAGCACCCGTCCACACCGCTTTCGCAACCCGTTCGAGGAGCCGGCACGTTTGATCAGCGCGGCGACCCCGTCGAACTTTTGATCCAGCGCAGTGCATTGATTCGCCAATACCCTTTCCCTGAGTGTGGTCGTTTCACGCCTTCCGGGTTCCCGCTATACTTTTCAACGCTCGCAATTCCGTGGCCGCGGGCGTGATTAGCCACCATGAGGGTGTTCGCGTGAACCAAATCAAGAAGATGCTGGCCGTACCAGCAGCCGTATTCGCCCTTTGGGCAATGAGCGCAACCGCTGCAACCAACGACGACATCGCCAAGCGCCTCGAGCCGGTCGGCCAGGTGTGCGTCCAGGGCCAGGAATGCAAGGGCATGGAAGTGGCCGCCACTGCCGGCGGCGGCGGTGCCAAGACACCGGACGAGATCATTGCCAAGCACTGCAACGCCTGCCATGGCACCGGCCTGCTGAACGCGCCGAAGATCGGCGACACCGCGGCGTGGAAAGAGCGTGCCGATCACCAGGGCGGCCTTGACGGCATCCTGGCCAAGGCTATCACCGGGATCAACGCCATGCCGCCGAAGGGCACCTGCGCCGATTGCTCGGATGAAGACCTGAAGGGTGCGATCAAGAAGATGTCCGGGCTGTAAGCCATAGATGGAATACACAAGGCCCGCCTATCCTGGCGGGCTTTGTTTTTTGCGCCTCCAGTTCTATAGACCGAGACCTGGTATTTTTATCAGTACTCTGCTCCAGGTGTGGTCATGATAATAATGCACCCAGCCGTGGCAGAGGGTGCATCATGATGGTCGACAAAAGAGTTAGTACATTATTGGCCGTGGCTCAGCAGCGTTCGACGCTGACTAGAGTCAACCCCTGCTGTTCGCTGCAGAGCGTTGCCTATTCACCTTACGGCTACCATCCTGAGCTGACGATTACCCTCGGTTTTAATGGGGAGCGATTAGAACCGATAACCGGGCATTATCTTTTGGGTAATGGCTATCGTGCATTTAATCCAATACTGATGCGATTCAATAGTTCAGATTCTATGAGCCCATTCGATTTAGGGGGGGAGAACGCATATGCTTACTGTCAGGGAAATCCAGTCACTCGTTGCGACCCAAGTGGCCATGGTCTATTTGAGTTCGTTTTCAGCATGGCTCGACCGTATTTCTCTAGTGTTTTGTCTGGTACATCTAGACTACCTCTAGGTGGTGCGGTTCAAACCAAGCAGGTCGCAGTGCCCAGTGGGCCTGACAAGATGTCGAGCACTTTAACATTTCTTGGCTTTCACGCCAGTGAAGAAATCCATAGGGGCTCATTGGAACGCGGATTGAGTCTGAATTATTCATTCAGAGCCTCTCAAGGGCGTGGATTCTATTATGCAACGACTACTGGGCACGCCAATGAGTACTCCGCTCAGATTGACAAGGCCGGAGGAAAAAGCCATATCTACTTCGTCTTTGCGGATATCAGAAAATGGACTTACGGGGTCGAGTATAAGAAAGATGCCTTTGGTACTCCCATGATCAAGCCTGAAGGGTTCAAGGATGTTGTGGTGCTGTTTGAGATCCAAGAAGGGCAAAAACCCTATATTCTAAGATCTGAGTAAACTCAAGGCCTTAGAGAGTTTCCGCAGCGCTCCGAGCGGACAGAGTAAAACCCACGCTTGTTTGGGAAGGAACCTAGCCAAGCAACCAAACCGTTTGTATTCATGTCCAACCCCTGAGCCCGCGGACAATTCAGGAGGCCCAGATGCACCGTTGTTCAATCGAGCAGGCCGTCGAGCACGTCCTGGCTCGCTTGCCGAGCCATATCCATGTGGGCCTGCCGCTTGGCCTGGGCAAACCCAATGCCTTCGTCAACGCGCTGTACGCGCGGGTTCGCGATCTCCCCGAGCGTCGGCTGACGATCTACACCGCCCTGTCCCTTGGCCGCCCCGCGCTGGGCGACGGTCTGCAGCGTCGTTTCCTCGAACCCTTCATCGAGCGTGTATTCGCCGACTACGAAGAGCTCACCTACCTGGCCGACCTGCGTGCCAACCGACTCCCGCCTAACATCCGTGTCGAGCAGTTCTTCATGCAGCCCGGCAGTCTGCTGCACAGCGAGGCGGCGCAGCAGGACTACGTCAGCAGCAACTACAGCCACGCTGCCCGCGACATCAACGCCAAGGGCCTGAACCTGGTTGCGCAACTGGTGGCGGCCACGCCCGAGCGGCCCGACCACCTGAGCCTGGCCTGCAATCCCGACATCACCCTCGACCTGCTGCCGATGGTCGCCCGGCGCCGAGCCGCCGGCGAGACCATCCTGGTACTCGGCCAGGTCCACGACGAACTGCCCTACATGCCTGGGGACTCGGAGCTGGGCCTGGAGCAGTTCGACCTGCTGATCGACCAGCCCGAACAACGTCGGCTGTTCTCCACACCGAACATGCCGGTGAACACCCAGGACCACTGCATCGGCCTGCATGCCAGCGCCCTGGTGCGTGACGGCGGCACCCTGCAGATCGGCATCGGTGCCATGGGTGATGCGATCACGGCGGCACTGCTGGCGCGCCAGGGCGACAACGAGGGCTATCGTGCGCTGCTCGATGAACTGGATATCGGCGCCTGGCAGGTACTGATCGAGCGGGAAGGGGGGCTGGATACCTTCGCCCAGGGGCTGTACGGCTGCAGCGAGATGTTCGTCAATGGCCTGCTGGCACTGGCCGACGCCGGGGTGGTGCGCCGCCCTGCGGACGAGCAGGGGGTACTGATCCATGGCGGGTTCTTCCTCGGGCCACGGGCGTTTTACCAGCGCCTGCGCGAGATGCCGTTGGAACAGCGCGCACGGTTCGCCATGAGCGCCATCAGCTTCATCAACGAGCTCTACGGCCAGGAGGAGCGCAAGCGTCGACAGCGTCGGGATGCACGCTTCATCAACACGGTGTTCGGCATGACCCTGCTGGGTGCGGGGGTTGCCGACCAGCTCGAGGATGGCCGGGTACTCAGCGGCGTGGGCGGGCAATACAACTTCGTCGCCCAGGGGCATGCGCTGGAGGGCGGTCGCTCGATCCTGTTGCTGCGCAGCTGGCGCGAGGCCGGTGGCGAAGTTACCTCGAACCTTTACTGGACCTACGGCCATTGCACCATTCCCCGACACCTTCGGGACATCGTGATCACCGAGTACGGCATCGCCGACTTGCGTGGGCAGACCGACAGCGAGGTGATCGCACGGTTGCTGGCGATCAGTGACTCACGTTTTCAGCGCGAGCTGATGGAGCAGGCCAAGGCGGCGGGCAAGCTGGCCAAGGACTTCGAGCTGGACGCGCGGTTCATGGACAATACGCCTGAGCGGCTCGAAGCAATCCGGGCACGGCATGCGCGACTGTTCCCGGAGTATCCACTGGGGACTGATTTCACGTCAGAGGAGCGGGATCTGTTGCGAGCGCTGAACTGGTTGAAGAGCAAGTTCAAGTTGAGCGAGGTTTTGGAGTTGGGCAAGGCGGCATTGGATGCGCCGGGGCCCGAGGGGTATGGGGCAGCGTTGGCGAGGATGGGGCTGGGTGAGCCACAGGGGTTGAAGGAGGAGTTGTATCAGCGGTTGCTGTTGGCGGCGCTTCGGGCGACGCGGCAATGATGCAGCGTGGGAGCGGGCTTGCCCCGCGATGGCGTCAGCTCGGGCAATATCTTTGTTTGACCTGACGCCATCGCGGGGCAAGCCCGCTCCCACGGGTCCATCACTCGATGAACGAAACTACGCCACCTTCCAGCGACTTCACCCGGGCCAGCGATTCGACGCGGTAACCCTGGCTGTCCAGCTCGGCGCGGCCGCCCTGGAACGACTTCTCGATGACGATGCCCAGGCCCGCCACGGTGGCACCGGCCTGCTTGATGATCGAGATCAGCGCCTGGGACGCCTTGCCGTTGGCCAGGAAGTCGTCGATCACCAGCACGCGGTCGCTGCTGTTGAGATGGCGCGGCGAGATGGCCACGGTGTTCTCGGTCTGCTTGGTGAAGGAGTACACCGAGGCAGTCAGCAGGTTCTCGGTCAGGGTCAGCGACTGGTGCTTGCGGGCGAAGATCACCGGCACGCCGAGCTTCAGGCCGGTCATTACCGCCGGGGCGATGCCGGAGGCTTCGATGGTGACGATCTTGGTCACGCCCGAATCGGCGAACAGGCGGGCGAACTCGTCACCGATCAGCTGCATCAGCGCCGGGTCGATCTGGTGGTTGAGAAACGCGTCGACTTTGAGAACCTGGTCGGAAAGCACGATGCCTTCTTCGCGAATCTTCTGCTGCAGTGCTTCCACTGTTTTTTCCTCGATGTAGATAGTGGCCTGTATGGCCGATTTGTAAGCCCAACTTCGGCGCCAGCCTTCGTCACACTGCGTTGCCGCTCCTCGCCGTAGCTGGACTACGACTCGTCGCGGCGCCTTGTGTGCCGAACCCTGGCACTCGAATTTGAGCTCACAAATCGGCCATACAAGCCACCGTGGCCGCAAATAGCGGCAAAGTTTAAGAGTAATGGTTGATCAGCGTTTGAGCATCGCCCGGATATCGGCCAGGGCGTTGTTGCCGCGCGCGGCTTTCACTTCCACGGGCGCATCGTCCAGGCCTTCCCAGGCCAGGTCATCCGGCGGCAGTTCGTCGAGGAACCGGCTCGGGGTGCAGTCGATGATCTCGCCGTACTGCTTGCGCTTGGCGGCGAAGGTGAAGGCCAGGGTCTGGCGTGCGCGGGTGATGCCCACGTAGGCCAGGCGGCGTTCCTCTTCGATGGTGTCGGCTTCGATGCTCGAGCGGTGGGGAAGAATCTCCTCCTCCATGCCCATGATGAACACGTAGGGGAACTCCAGGCCCTTGGAGGCGTGCAGGGTCATCATCTGCACGCCTTCGGCGTTCTCTTCCTCTTCCTGCTGGCGCTCGAGCATGTCGCGCAGCACCAGCTTGCCGATGGCATCCTCGATGGTCATGTCACCCTCTTCATCCTTCTCGAGGGTGTTCTTCAGCGCTTCGACCAGGAACCAGACGTTGCTGATGCGGAACTCCGCGGCCTTGTCGCTGGCGGTCTGCTGGCGGATCCAGTTCTCGTAGTCGATGTCGCGGATCATCTCGTGCAGCGCGGCGATCGGATCTTCCAGGGCGACCTTGTGGCGCACCCCGTCGAGCCAGTGCTTGAAGCGCTGCAGGCGCTCGGTGTAGCGGGCATCCAGGTGCTCGCCCAGGCCCAGCTCCTCGCTGGCGGCGTACATCGAGATGCCGCGCTCGGTGGAATAGTTACCGAGCTTCTCGAGGGTGGTCGAGCCGATCTCACGGCGCGGCACGTTGATCACCCGCAGGTAGGCGTTGTCGTCGTCCGGATTCACCAGCAGGCGCAGGTAGGCCATCAGGTCCTTGACCTCCTGGCGGCCGAAGAAGCTGTTGCCGCCGGAGAGGCGGTACGGCACCTGGTGGTGCTGCAGCTTCAGTTCGATCAGCTTGGCCTGGTAGTTGCCCCGGTAGAGGATGGCGAAGTCGCTGTACGGGCGGTTGGTGCGCAGGTGCAGGGTGAGGATTTCCATGGCCACGCGCTCGGCCTCGGCTTCCTCGTTCTTGCAGCGGATCACGCGGATCTCGTCGCCCACGCCCATCTCGCTCCACAGTTCCTTCTCGAAGGCATGGGGGTTGTTGGCGATCAGCACGTTGGCGCAGCGCAGGATGCGGCTGGTGGAGCGGTAGTTCTGCTCGAGCATGACGATCTTCAGGGAGGGGTAGTCCTCCTTGAGCAGCATCAGGTTCTCGGGGCGGGCGCCGCGCCAGGCGTAGATCGACTGGTCATCGTCGCCGACCACGGTGAACTGGTTGCGCATGCCGATCAGCATCTTCACCAGCAGGTATTGGCTGGCGTTGGTGTCCTGGTATTCGTCCACCAGCAGGTAGCGTACGCGGTTCTGCCAGCGTTCGAGCACGTCGGGGTGTTCCTGGAACAGCTTGACCGGCTGCAGGATCAGGTCATCGAAGTCCACCGCGTTGAACGCCTTGAGCGTGCGCTGGTAGTGGGTGTAGACGATGGCCGCGGTCTGCTCGCGCGGGTTGCGTGCCTTTTCCAGGGCCTCGGGCGGCAGGATCAGGTCGTTCTTCCAGGCACCGATCATGTTCTTGATCTCGTCGATGCCGTCGTCGCCGGAGTATTCCTTCTGCATGATGTCCGACAGCAACGCCTTGATGTCGGATTCATCGAAGATCGAGAAGCCCGGCTTGTAGCCCAGGCGCTCGTGTTCCTTGCGGATGATGTTCAGGCCCAGGTTGTGGAAGGTGCACACCGTCAGGCCCCGGCCTTCCCCCGGGCGCAGCAGGGTGCCGACCCGCTCCTTCATCTCGCGCGCGGCCTTGTTGGTGAAGGTCATCGCCACGATGTACTGGGCACGGATGCCGCAGTTCTGGATCAGGTGGGCAATCTTGCGCGTGATCACGCTGGTCTTGCCGGAGCCTGCACCGGCGAGCACCAAAAGAGGGCCGCCGACGTAGTCTCGGGCTTCCTGTTGCCGGGGATTGAGTCGGGACATGCTAGAAACCGGGGGTAACCAGAAAATAGCCGCGCATTCTAGCAGGCATGGGGCTGTTAATGCGCGACCGTCTGACGTTGTGATGCAGGGCGCGAATCGGATTTGCCGCATCTGCTACTTTCGCGCAGGATGCACGTCAGATTGCGTCGGGATGGCGGCCAGGGAAGGGCAACGACTAAAAGTGAAAATCATTTCCAATTAATCGGGTAGGATTGCCCGCGCTCGCCGTTCCACCGCCCATGTCTAAGGAGCCCGCTTGTCCACGCCTGTCGAACCCCTGCGTTTGCTGCTGTTGGCTGATGAGCCGGAGTGGGCCGTGCACCTGCGCGAGTGCCTGCAGCCGATGGACGGTAGCGTCGTGCTGCTGACCGCGCCCAACTGGGCGGCGGTGGACAGCTTGTTCGCCAATGACCGCCAGGCCGTGGTGCTGGCCACGCCCGAGCTGCAGCCGGCGCCGGGGCGTTGCGAGCTGCCGACCATCCTGCTGCTGGAGCAGGAGCCGGCCAGCGCGCCGCTGGGCGTCAGCGACTGGCTGGTGCTGGCGCAGCTGACCACCGACACCCTGCGTCGCTCGCTGCGTCATGTGCGCGAGCGCGGCGTGCTGGTGGCCACCCTGCAGCGCCTGGCCGAACAGGATCCGCTGACCGGTATCGCCAACCGCCAGGGCTTCCAGGCCCTGCTGACCGCGCGCCTGGCGGAGAACGAAGGCCGCGGCCTGGCGCTCGGCCACCTCGACCTGGACAACTTCCGCCACGTCAACGACGCCCTCGGCCACCAGGGTGGCGACCGGCTGATCCTGCAGGTGGTCGGTCGGTTGAAACACCAGTTGGAAGCGAGCGACCAGCTGGCACGCCTGGGCAGCGACGAGTTTGCCCTGTTGATCGACACCCGGCGCGACCCCAATCGCGCCGAGTGGATGGCCGAGCGCATCACCGAAGCGCTCACCGAGCCCTACTGGATCGACGGCGAGAGCCTGCTGCTCGGTTGCAGCCTGGGGATCGCCCATGCCCGCGCCCAGGCCGGCGCCGACCCGCTGATGTGGCACGCGCACATCGCCATGCGCCAGGCCAAGAGCAGCCAGGGCTGCACCTTCCATGTGTTCAACGAGCGCATCAACCGCAACGCCCGCAGCCTGGCTGACCTTGAGAGCGAGCTGCGCCGCGCCCTGCGCCGCGACGAGCTGGAGCTGCACTATCAACCGCGGCTCAACCTCGCCGACGGCCGCATCGTCGGGCTGGAGGCGCTGGTGCGCTGGAATCATCCCGAGCGCGGCCTGCTCGCGCCGAGCGAATTCGTGCCGTTGGCCGAGCAGAGCGGGTTGATCGTGCCGCTGGGCTACTGGGTGATCTCCCGGGCGCTGAGCGACATGCAGGCCCTGCGCGAGCGCGGCCTGGCGCCGCTGCACATGGCGGTAAACCTGAGCTTTCGCCAGTTCCAGGACAGCCAGCTGCTGGCCACCCTGAGCCGGCTGATCGTCGAGCACGGCGTCGATGCGCGCTGGCTGGAGTTCGAACTGACCGAGACTGCCGTGATGCGGCGCAACGAGCTGGTGCGCCAGACCATGGACGCCCTGGGGCGCCTGGGGGTGCGTTTCTCGCTGGATGACTTCGGGACCGGCTTCTCGTCGTTCGTGCACCTGAACAGCCTGCCGATCACCTTGCTCAAGGTCGATCGCAGTTTCGTCGGCGGCATGGAGCAGCGCGAGGAGAACGCCAAGCTGGTGCACGCGATGATCAACCTGGCGCACAACCTCAACCTGGAGGTGGTGGCCGAAGGGGTGGAGAGCGAGGAGCAGCTGGCGCTGCTGCGGGCGTTCGGTTGCGACCAGGTGCAGGGGTTCCTGGTAAGCCGGCCGTTACCGGTGGAGGCGTTGATCGAGTACCTGTTGCAGGTGCCGAGTCCTGGGCTGGTGCAGACCTTGTAGATCTCATGCAGCCTTTTCGCGGCACAAGGCCGCTCCTACAGGGGATCGTGGTCTTCTGTAGGAGCGGCCTTGTGCCGCGAAAAGGGGCGCAAAGCGCCCCCGGCAATTTCAAACCGTGAAGATGATCAACCGACCAGCATCCGCCCGGTTTCTTCCAGGTTCTCATGCCAGCTCAAGGCTTCGCGCAGGATATGCGGGGTATGCCCGCCACGCAGGCAGGCGCGCTCGAAGTAATCGTTCAGCGCGGCGCGGTAGTCCGGGTGCACGCAGTTGTCGATGATCACCCGGGCGCGCTCGCGCGGAGCCAGGCCACGCAGGTCGGCCAGGCCCACCTCGGTCACCAGGATGTCCACGTCGTGCTCGGTGTGGTCGACGTGGCTGACCATCGGCACCACGCTGGAAATCGCGCCGCCCTTGGCGATCGACTTGGTGACGAAGATCGCCAGGTGCGCGTTGCGGGCGAAGTCGCCCGAGCCACCGATGCCGTTCATCATCTTGGTGCCGCAGACGTGGGTGGAGTTGACGTTGCCGTAGATGTCGAACTCCAGCGCCGTGTTGATGCCGATGATCCCCAGGCGACGCACCACTTCAGGATGGTTGGAGATCTCCTGCGGACGCAGCACCAGCTTGTCCTTGTAGCGCTCCAGGTTGCCGAACACGTCGGCGTTGCGGCGGCTCGACAGGGTGATCGAGCTGCCCGAGGCGAAGCTCAGCTTGCCGGCGTCGATCAGGTCGAAGGTCGAGTCCTGCAGCACTTCGGAGTACATGGTCAGGTTTTCGAACGGCGACTCGATCAGGCCGCACATCACCGCGTTGGCGATGCTGCCGATGCCGGCCTGCAGCGGGCCGAGGTTGTTGCTCATGCGCCCGGCGTCCACCTCGCCCTTGAGGAAGGCGATCAGGTGGTCGGCAATGCCCTGGGTCTCGTGGTCAGGCGGCAGCACGGTGGACGGCGAGTCCGGCTGGTCGCTGATGACGATGCCGACGATCTTGGCCGGGTCGATCGGGATCGCGGTGCTGCCGATGCGGTCGTCGACCTTCACCAGCGGGATCGGCGTGCGGGTCGGGCGGTAGGTCGGGATGTAGATGTCGTGCAGGCCTTCGAGGTTGGCATGGTGCGACAGGTTGATCTCGACGATGACCTGCTTGGCGAAGATCGCGAAGCTGGCCGAGTTGCCGACCGAGGTGGTCGGCACGATATGGCCCTGTTCGGTGATCGCCACCGCTTCGATGACCGCGATGTCCGGCAGGGTGAGCTGTTTGTTGCGCAGCTGCTCGACGGTTTCCGACAGGTGCTGGTCGATGAACATCACCTTGCCGTCGTTGATGGCCTTGCGCAGGGTACTGTCGACCTGGAACGGCATGCGCCTGGCCAGCACGCCGGCCTCGGTCAGTTGCTTGTCCAGGTCGTTGCCCAGGCTGGCGCCGGTCATCAGGCTGATCTTCAGCGGCGACTGTTTTGCACGTTCGGCCAGTGCATGGGGCACGGCCTTGGCTTCGCCGGCGCGGGTGAAACCGCTCATGCCGACGGTCATGCCGTCCTGGATCAGGCCAGCGGCGTCAGCCGCACTCATAACCTTGCTGTGCAGGGAGGACAAGCGGATACGATCACGGTACATGGATTGTTATCTCAGGCTACTGAAGCTACTGGAAGCGCAGTCTAGAGATTTCACCCGGAACCGTCCCGCGACCATGGTCGTAGGCGAAGGCCGGAAGTAGAGCCGTTGATCTGGATCAGGCAAATACGACAAACCCCGGGAATGACTTCCCGGGGTTTGTTCGACAGCAGCGGTTTCGTGGGAGCGGGCTTGCCCCGCGATGGCGATGCTGCATTCAAGCCATCATCGCGGGGCAAGCCCGCTCCCACAAAGCATCGCTCCTGCTATTACTCCACCGCCTTGACCATGTCCTCGATGACTTTCTTGGCGTCACCGAACACCATCATGGTCTTGTCCAGATAGAACAGTTCGTTGTCCAGACCCGCATAGCCACTGGCCATGGAGCGTTTGTTGACGATGATGGTCTTGGCCTTGAAGGCTTCGAGGATCGGCATGCCGGCGATCGGCGACTTCGGATCGTTCTTCGCCGCCGGGTTGACCACGTCGTTGGCGCCCAGCACCAGCACCACGTCGGCCTGGCCGAACTCGGCGTTGATGTCCTCCATCTCGAACACCTGGTCGTACGGCACCTCGGCCTCGGCCAGCAGCACGTTCATGTGCCCAGGCATGCGCCCCGCCACCGGGTGGATCGCGTACTTCACGGTCACCCCGTTGTGGGTCAGCTTCTCGGTCAGCTCCTTGAGTGCGTGCTGGGCGCGGGCCACCGCCAGGCCATAGCCGGGGACGATGATCACGCTGTCGGCGTTGCTCAGGAGGAAGGTGGCGTCGTCGGCCGAGCCGGACTTCACCGGGCGCTGCTCCTTCGAACCCTGCGCCGCGCCGACATCGGTATCGCCGCCGAAGCCGCCGAGGATGACGTTGAAGAACGAACGGTTCATCGCCTTGCACATGATGTACGAGAGGATCGCACCGCTGGAGCCCACCAGGGAACCTGCGATGATCAGCATCGAGTTGTTCAGCGAGAAGCCGATACCCGCCGCCGCCCAGCCCGAGTAGCTGTTGAGCATCGACACCACCACCGGCATGTCGGCCCCGCCGATCGGGATGATGATCAGCACGCCCATGACGAAGGCCAGGGCCAGCATGAGGGTAAAGGCGCTGTAGTGGCCGGTGAAGGTGAACAGCAGCCCCAGGGCGATGGTCGCCAGGCCCAGGATCAGGTTCAGCTTGTGCTGGCCGGCGAACTGTACCGGTGCGCCCTGGAACAGGCGGAACTTGTACTTGCCCGACAGCTTGCCGAAGGCGATCACCGAGCCCGAGAAGGTGACGGCACCGATGGCCGCGCCAAGGAACAGCTCCAGGCGATTGCCGGTGGGGATCGGGTCGCTGATGGCGGCGACGATACCCAGCGATTGCGGCTCGAGCACGGCAGCGATGGCGATGAACACCGCGGCCAGGCCGATCATGCTGTGCATGAAGGCGACCAGCTCGGGCATCTTGGTCATCTCGACGCGCTTGGCCATGATCGAGCCGGCGCTGCCGCCGACCAGCAGGCCGACGATGACGTAGCCGATGCCGGCGGTCGCAAGCTCTGCGCCAAGCTTGTAGATCAGGCCGACCGTGGTGAGGATGGCGATACCCATGCCGATCATGCCGAACAGGTTGCCGCGGCGTGAGGTAGTCGGATGCGAGAGTCCCTTGAGCGCCTGGATGAAGCAGACCGAGGCGACCAGGTACAGAAGCGTTACCAGATTCATGCTCATGCTTACTTCTGCCCCTCGCTCTTGGTTTTCTTCTTGAACATTTCCAGCATGCGGCGGGTGACCAGGAAGCCACCGAACACGTTGACCGCAGCCAGCGCCACGGCCAGGGTGCCCATGACCTTGCCGGCCGGGGTGACGGTCAGCGCGGCGGCCAGCATGGCGCCGACGATGACGATCGCGGAAATGGCGTTGGTGACCGCCATCAGCGGCGTGTGCAGGGCCGGGGTGACGTTCCACACCACGTGGTAGCCCACGTAGATGGCCAGCACGAAGATGATCAGGTTGTAGATGCCGTGGGAAATCAGCATGTCTTCCATTGTCGTGCTCCTCAGCCGTTCTTGCGCACGACTTGGCCGTCGCGGCACATCAGGCACGCGGCGACGATGTCGTCTTCGAGGTTGATGACCAGGTTGCCGTCCTTGTCGAACAGCAGCTTCATGAAGTCCAGCAGGTTGCGCGCGTACAGCGCCGAGGCATCGGCGCCGACCTGGGCCGGCAGGTTGGTCGGGCCGACGAGGGTCACGCCGTTGTGCATGACGACCTGATCGGCCACGGTCAGCGGGCAGTTGCCGCCCTGGGCCGCGGCGAGGTCGATGACCACCGAGCCGGGCTTCATCTGCGCCACGGTCTCGGCGCTGAGCAGGGTCGGCGCCTTGCGCCCGGGAATCAGCGCAGTGGTGATGACGATATCGGCCTGCCTGGCGCGCTCGTGCACGGCCTGGGCCTGACGCTGCATCCAGCTGGCCGGCATCGGCCGGGCATAGCCGCCGACGCCTTCGGCACATTCGCGTTCTTCATCGGTCTCGTAGGGCACGTCGATGAACTTGGCCCCCAGCGATTCGATCTGCTCCTTCACCGCCGGACGCACGTCCGACGCTTCGATCACCGCACCCAGGCGTTTGGCCGTGGCGATGGCCTGCAGGCCGGCGACGCCGGCGCCGAGGATCAGCACGCGGGCGGCTTTCACCGTACCTGCGGCGGTCATCAGCATGGGCATGAAGCGAGGGTAGTGGTGAGCCGCCAGCAGCACGGCCTTGTAGCCGGCGATGTTGGCCTGGGACGACAGCACGTCGAGGCTCTGGGCCCGCGAGGTGCGTGGCGCGGCTTCCAGGGCGAAGGCGGTGATGCCGCGTTCGGCCATCTTGCCGATCAGTTCGTTGTTGAAGGGGTTGAGCATGCCCGCCAACAGGCTGGTGCTGTTGATCAGCGCCAGTTCCTGATCATCGGGCGCGACCACCTTGAGTACCAGCTGCGCGCCGAAGGCGTCGGTGGCTTCACCCAGGGTGGCGCCCACGGCTTCATAGGCACTGTCGGGAATGCTGGCTTTGAGCCCTGCCCCCCGTTGCACGGTGACCTGATGGCCCTGGCCTACCAGTTTCTTGATGGTTTCCGGGGTCGCGGCGACCCTTGTCTCACCCGTCTGCGTCTCGAGAGGAACACCAATGTGCACGACTATGTCTCCTGCGGTGACCTTTATTGTCTTTATGGAAACCAGCGCACTTCGGGTGGTGCGGCTGGGCGGCCGTAGAGCACGACTCCGCCTGGTTCGAGGCGGGAGAGGCATTTTGCAGACGAACCCAGGGGCCTTCAACAGGTTCTGAAGCGAAACGAACTCAAAACTACAAGTCACCCTGTGACCGTATGTCGCAACGATTCCGATCGAGCCCGTCAAGTACGCGCTATTCGCAGCTTAGGGGAAAAAACGAAAAAATTTCGGCCGTTTTCGTTCGCGGCGTTGTGAATGTCGCAAAATAAGCCGCAAACCCGCGCAGTCACTAGGGTTGCTACGGTTTTTCCGGTAAACGGAACAGATTACGAATTTGCGACAAATCCATATATCTGTAGGTGTTCAAAATAATTGACTACGGAGTCAGGTTGTCGCTTTATGGCCTCAGCTGGTGGCGGTGTACTGCTGTGCCTGCGCCACCAGCCAGTCGCGAAACGCCCGCAGCGAAGCGGACTCCACCTTTCGCTCAGGGATCATCAGATGGTAGGCCTTGTCGCTGGACAGGGCATGCCTGTTAGCGACCAGCAATCGACCTTCCTGCAACTCGCGCTGGATCAGGAACGGCGGAATCAGCGCGATGCCCATGTCGTGCATGGCGGCCTGGGCCAGCATGGAGAACAGTTCGTAGCGCGGGCCAGTCATGTCGCGCTCGACGCTCATGCCCAGGCCGTCGAACCATTGCCGCCAGGCATAGGGGCGCGTGGTCTGCTGCAGCAGGGGCAATTCGGCGATGCGCCGGGCGTCGAGGCTGGCTTGTCCGTCCAGCAACGCGGGGCTGCACACCGGCACGGGGTTCTCGCCCATCAGTCGGTGGGACTGGGTTCCGGACCAGTCGGCGTCGCCGAAATAGATGGCGGCGTCGAAGGGCGTGTCGGCGAACAGGAAGGGGCGGGTGCGGTTGGTCAGGTTGACCGTGACTTCGGGGTGGCGCTGCTGGAAGTCCTTCAGGCGCGGCAGCAGCCATTGCGTGCCGAAGGTCGGTACCACCGCCAGTTCGATCACGTTGGCGCCCTGCTGGCGCATCACCGAAAGCGTGTCGCGCTCCACCGCATCCAGCTGCGCAGCCACCTGGCGGCTGTAGGACAGCCCGGCTTCGGTCAGTTTCACGCCCCGGCGCGAGCGGCGGAACAGTTCGACATTGAGGAAGGCCTCAAGGCCACCGATCTGCCGACAGACGGCGCCCTGGGTCAGGGCCAGTTCCTGGGCGGCCTTGGTGAAGCTCTCGTGACGCGCGGCCGCCTCGAAGCAGACCAGGGCGGTGGTGCTGGGGATCTTGCGGCGCATGTACGTCAACCTCACTTGTAGGGCGTTGAACAGGGCATTTCGATGATTACGAAGTGAGAAAATATCACTAAACCGTGCGCAATCCTCGTTTGTCCCGCGGGCCGATCAGGCCTAGGATCAATCCAGCACAACAATTCGTTCCCATCTTTCGAGGAATCCGCACATGGCTGGCAAGGCAAGCTTCAACTGGATCGACCCGCTGCTGCTGGATCAGCAGCTCACTGAAGAAGAGCGCATGGTTCGCGACAGCGCCTATCAGTTCGCCCAGGACAAGCTGGCACCCCGTGTGCTGGAGGCGTTCCGCCACGAGCAGACAGACCCGGCGATCTTCCGCGAGATGGGTGAAGTCGGCCTGCTTGGCGCGACCATCCCCGAGCAGTACGGCGGTAGCGGCCTGAACTATGTGTGCTACGGCCTGATCGCCCGCGAGGTGGAACGCATCGACTCCGGTTACCGCTCGATGATGAGCGTGCAGTCGTCGCTGGTGATGGTGCCGATCAACGAGTTTGGTACCGAGGCACAGAAGCAGAAGTACCTGCCGAAGCTGGCCAGCGGCGAGTGGATCGGCTGCTTCGGCCTGACCGAGCCCAACCATGGTTCCGACCCGGGTTCGATGATCACCCGCGCCCGCAAGGTCGACGGTGGCTATCGCCTGACCGGCAGCAAGATGTGGATCACCAACAGCCCGATCGCCGATGTGTTCGTGGTCTGGGCCAAGGATGATGCCGGCGATATCCGCGGCTTCGTGCTGGAGAAAGGCTGGGACGGCCTCAGCGCCCCGGCCATCCATGGCAAGGTGGGCCTGCGCGCCTCGATCACCGGCGAGATCGTCATGGACAACGTGTTCGTGCCGGAAGAGAACATCTTCCCGGACGTGCGTGGCCTCAAAGGTCCGTTCACCTGCCTGAACTCGGCCCGCTATGGCATCTCCTGGGGCGCCCTGGGCGCCGCCGAGGCCTGCTGGCACACTGCGCGCCAGTACACCTTGGACCGCCAGCAGTTCGGCCGCCCCTTGGCCGCCAACCAGCTGATCCAGAAGAAGCTGGCCGACATGCAGACCGAGATCACCCTGGCCCTGCAAGGCTGCCTGCGCCTGGGGCGGATGAAGGACGAAGGCACCGCGGCGGTGGAAATCACCTCGATCATGAAGCGCAACTCCTGCGGCAAGGCCCTGGATATCGCCCGTCTGGCCCGCGACATGCTGGGCGGCAATGGCATCTCCGACGAGTTCGGAGTGGCCCGCCACCTGGTCAACCTCGAGGTGGTCAACACCTACGAAGGGACCCATGACGTGCACGCGCTGATCCTGGGGCGTGCGCAGACCGGCATCCAGGCGTTCTATTAATAGAGGAGCCAGGCCATGGGCGCGCTTTCCCATCTGCGGGTGCTGGATCTTTCCCGGGTGCTGGCCGGCCCTTGGTCTGGCCAGATCCTGGCCGACCTTGGCGCCGATGTGATCAAGGTCGAGCGTCCGGGGGCGGGTGACGACACCCGTTCCTGGGGGCCGCCTTTCCTGCGCGACGCCCAGGGCGAGAACACCAGCGAGGCGGCCTACTACCTGTCGGCCAACCGCAACAAGCGCTCGGTGACCATAGACTTCACCCAGCCGGAAGGCCAGCGCCTGGTGCGCGAGCTGGCGGCGAAGTCGGATATCGTCATCGAGAACTTCAAGGTAGGCGGACTGGCGGCCTATGGGCTGGACTATCAGAGCCTGAAGGCGGTCAATCCCAAGCTCATCTACTGCTCGATCACCGGCTTCGGCCAGACCGGGCCGTATGCCAAGCGTGCCGGCTACGACTTCATGATCCAGGGGCTGGGTGGGCTGATGAGCCTGACCGGTCGCCCGGAGGGGGAGGAGGGTGCCGGGCCGATGAAGGTTGGTGTGGCGCTGACCGACATCCTCACCGGGCTGTATTCCACCGTGGCGATCCTGGCGGCCCTGGCGCACCGTGATCAGGCTGGTATTGGCCAGCACATCGACATGGCGTTGCTGGATGTACAGGTGGCCTGCCTGGCCAACCAGGCCATGAACTACCTCACAACCGGTACCGCGCCTCGCCGGTTGGGCAATGCGCACCCGAACATTGTGCCGTACCAGGATTTCCCGACGGCTGATGGCAACTTCATTCTTACCGTGGGCAATGACGGGCAGTTCCGCAAGTTCGCGGAAGTGGCCGGGCAGGCGCACTGGGCGGATGACCCACGCTTTGCCACCAATAAACAGCGGGTGGCCAATCGCGCCGAGCTGATTCCGCTGATTCGCCAGGCCACGGTGTTCAAGACCACGGCCGAGTGGGTGAGTGAGCTTGAGAAGGCGGGCGTGCCGTGTGGGCCGATCAACGACCTGGCGCAGATGTTCCAGGATCCGCAGGTGCTGGCCCGTGGGCTGGCAGTGAATGTTCCTCATCCGTTGGCGGGCAGCGTGCCGCAGGTGGCCAGCCCGATCCGGTTGTCGGAGACGCCGGTGGAGTATCGGCAGGCGCCGCCGTTGCTGGGGGAGCATACCGAGGTGGTGCTGGGGGAGGTGCTGGGGTTGGATGGAGAGGCGGTGCAGCGGCTTCGGGTTGCTGGGGTGTTGTGATGCTTTCTATATAGATATATGAAGCGGGGAGACCGGTAGGTCTCCCGCTTTTGTTTTTGGGGCTGCTTTATATAGGTGTCAGGGCTGGTTGGTGCCTGTCTTGGGATTGGGTTGTGTGCGAGGTGTTCGCCTTGGGGTTGCGTTGTGTCTCAGAGGTGTTCGCCGAAGATTCTCTGGCGCCTATGAGATCGAGCGCCGCCCGCGCGGCGCATCGCGGCACAAGGCCGCTCCTACATCTGTTTCGGGCCAATTGTTCCTGGGAGTGAGGCGGCGCCTGCCTTGGTGCATGCCTCAAGTCGTGCGGAGCGGCAGTGGTGCCCACGCCGAAACCGCGTCGTGCCAACAAGGCTGGCAACCATGGCCTGACAGGTTCGG
>NZ_JAQMYQ010000070.1:0-22933 GCF_028369275.1 Mitsuaria sp. RG | reverse complement strand
GGGGCTGCTGCGCAGCCCTTTCGCGGCACAAGGCCGCTCCTACAGGTTGGGTCTGGTCTGCGATCAGCTGAACACCCGCGGCGGATTGATCGGCGCATCGCCCTGGGCCAGGGTCCAGCGGGCGATGTCGTCCTTGCGCATGAACGCCACCCCGGCATGGCTGCGGGCATAGGCGAAGAACTGGTCCAGCGCCCGTACCACGGTGGGCGTGCCGCCGATGCGGTCATGGGCCGACAGTGACATCAGCCGGCGGCGCTGGCGGCCTTCGGCGTACAGCACGTCGAACTCGTCCTTGAGCTCCTGCAGCAAGGCCGCGCCAGTCATCGCCGTGGACCCGGCGATGCGGCCGATGTCGTTGTTGCGCAGGGTGTAGGGCACCACGGCGAACGGCTTGCCGCGCACCGGGGTGATCGACGGCTCGTCACGGGCCAGGTCGTCGATGTGGTAGAGGAAACCCAGGTCCTGGAGGATATTCAGGGTCTCGCGGGAGTGGCGCATCCAGAACGCGTTGAAACCCAGCGGACGTTGCCCGGTGACGCGTTCGATTATGCCGCTGGCCTGCTGGTACTGGCGGCGCTCCTCGGCGGGCGTCAGGCTGTACTGGGGCGCCCAGTGCAGGCCGTGACCGGCGGCTTCGTGACCACGCCGGACCACCTCGGCCGCCAGCTCCGGGTAAGCTTCCACGGCCTTGCCGACCATGTGCGAAGTAACCTTGATGCCGTGCCGGTCGAACAGCGCGAGCAGGCGCGGCACGCCTTCCAGCGGGCCGTAGCGGTACCAGCTGGGGGCGATGGTGTCGGGGTAGCGTGGGTCCAGGGGCGGGAAGGGGCTTTCGGCATGCTCCGGCTGCCCACCCGATTCGAACTGCAACGACACCGATATCACCAGTTGCGCGCCGTTGGGCCAGAACGCCTTGCCATCGCCGCTACCTGGCGTCGTCCCGTTGGTGCTGCCTGGCTCGCTCGCCAGTGCCGCGCCCGCCGCCACGGCGATGCCGCCGGCAAGGGTGCCTTTCATGAAGTCTCTTCTGCTGGTCATCGGTTCGCTCCTGAGTGCGTGGGTTTCGATGCCGGGCAGTGTAATTAGCGAGGAAATCGCTAATAATCAGCCGAAAGACAAAATCATATTTCGGAAAAGTCGAAAGCCATGCTGGATCAACTGGCGTTGTTCCTCACCATCATCGAAAAGGGCAGCCTGTCGGCGGCGGGCCGTGAGCGCGGGTTGTCACCGGCCACGGTGTCCGAGCGCCTGTCGGCGCTGGAGGCGCATTACGGGGTGACGCTGCTGACCCGCAGCACCCGCTCGCTCAGCCTGACCGACGCCGGTCGGCTGCTGGCCGACGGCGCCCGGCGCTTGCTGGCCGAGGCCGACGAGCTGCAGAGCCAGCTGCGCCACGGCCAGCAGAAGATCTCCGGGCTGGTGCGCCTGAGCGCCCCGGTGGACCTCGGCCAGCACTGCATCGCGCCGCTGCTCGACCGCTTCCTTGCCGAACACCCCGAAGTGTCGATCGACCTGGACCTGACCGATGGCTACGTCGACCTTGTCGGGCAGGGCATCGACTTCGCCGTCCGCTACGGCACATTGGCCGACAGCTCCCTGCGCGCCCGGCCCCTGGGTGACAACCGCCGGGTGGTGTGCGCCGCGCCCGATTACCTGGGCCGGCACGGCACACCACTGCACCCGGACGACCTGGCGCGGCACGACTGCATCGTCATGCGCTTCGGCATCCACACCGAGCGAGTCTGGCCGTTTCGCCTGGGCTCGGCGGCCTATCCGGTCAGCGTGCGCGGCCGGCGGGTCGCCAACAACGGCGAGCAGGTGCGGCGCTGGGCCCTGGCCGGGCATGGCCTGTGCCTGAAGTCGCTGCGCGATGTACGCGATGACCTGGACAGTGGCAGGCTGGTGGAGGTGCTGGGAGACTTCAGCGCCGGGCAGGTGGCGCTGCAGATCGTCTATCCGCCGACCCGGGTGCAGCCGAGGCGGGTGCGGGCGCTGATGGAGGCGATCGTAGAACAGCTTGGGTCATAGAGTCGAATGGTGCCTTGTAGGAGCGGCCTTGTGTCGCGAAAGGGCCGCAAAGCGGCCCCGGCAATCTTTGCTTAATGCTGACATCCTGGGGCCGTTGCACGGCCCTTTCGCGACACAAGGCCGCTCCTACAGGAGATAGACAGTGTCCTGGCTGAACTATAGTGATGGGCGGCCAGTGCGTGACGACAAGGGACTTTGATGGCAGCAGCCAGGAAACACACTGATGACAGCGTCTTCGCGGTGACCGGCGAGGGCCGCGCCGTGTCGTTGTTCCGCCTGGTGCTGGGTTTCATGGCGGTGGTGATGCTGGCGTTCGTGCTGATCGAGGGCTGGCGGATCTGGCGCGAGTACCGGCAGGCGTTCAGCGACGCCGAGAACGCGGTCACCAACCTGGCCAGGGCCACCGCCCAGCACGCCGAGGACGCCATCCGCCAGGTGGACGCGATCACCGCCGTCCTGGCCGAGCGCCTGGAAGGCGATGGCTTCGCCCATGTCGATCGACCGCGCCTGCACGCCCTGCTCAAGCAGCAGGTGAAAATCATGCCGCAGTTGCACGGCCTGTTCGTCTACGGCGCCGATGGCAGCTGGATCGTCACCGACAAGGACGCCGTGCCGCCGGGTGCCAACAACGCCGACCGCGACTATTTCATCTACCACCAGACCCACGCCGGTCACCAGGTGCGTATCGGCTCGGTGGTGCGCAGCCGTTCCACGGGCGACCTGATCATCCCCATCTCGCGGCGCCTGGACCTGCCCGATGGCCGCTTCGCCGGGGTGCTGCTGGGCACCATCAAGGTCGACTGGTTCGTGCGTTACTACGGTGATTTCAAGATCGATGAACGTGGCGCCCTGGTGCTGGCCAAACGCGACGGTACCATCCTCGTGCGCCGGCCGTTCGTCGAGCAGGTCATTGGCCGCAGCCTGGCGGGCAGCGAGATCTTCCGTCTTTACCTGCCCTACGCCAGCGAAGGCGTGACCGAAGCGGTGGCGGTGGTTGATGGCACCACCCGGTTGTATGCGTTCCGTGCGCTGTCCAGCTACCCGCTGGTGGTACAGGCGGGCTTGTCCCGCGAGTCGATCGTAGGGCCCTGGCGGCATGACATGATCAAGTCACTGGCCGTGCTGGTCCTGCTGCTGGTCGGCCTGGCCGGCTTCGGCTGGATCGTCCTGCGCCAGTTGCGCGAGCGCATCGCCATCGAGCGCGCACTGCACCAGGCCCACCAGACCCTAAAGGCGCTGGCCCTGAGCGACAGCCTGACCGGTTTGGGCAACCGCCGACGCCTGGACGCGGTGTTCGAGCCGGAGATCCGCCGGGCACGGCGCCAGGGCCGGCCGCTGGCCCTGGTGATGCTCGACCTGGACTACTTCAAGGCCTACAACGACCGCTACGGCCACCCGGCGGGCGACCAGTGCCTGCGGCGTTTCGCCGAGCTGTTGCGCCAGGCCCTGAAGCGCCCCGGGGACCTGGCGGTGCGTTATGGCGGCGAGGAGTTCACCCTGTTGTTGCCCGATACCGATGGCCAGGGCGCCAGCCAGATCGTCCAGGAGATCCTGCAGCTGTTGCGCCGGCTGGCCATCGAGCATGCCGGCAGCCCGCTGGGACACGTCTCGGCCAGTGCCGGTATTGCGGTGGGCGCGCCGACGCTGGAGACGGTGACCCCGGAGAACCTGATGGCGGCTGCGGATGCGGCGCTTTATGAAGCCAAGCGCCAGGGGCGGGATCGCTACTGTCTTGCGGCCAGCGCGGAGCAGCATCCGGCGCATTGAGGCCGCAGGAATCGCCCAGGCATCACCAGCGTTGTGCGGGCATTCGTGGGAGCGGGCTTGCCCCGCGATAGCGTCCGATCAGGCAATGAAGGTGCCTGGACAGGCCTCATCGCGGGGCAAGCCCGCTCCCACGAAAGGTCCCCGTCCGGGGTGT
Organism: Mitsuaria sp. RG; assembly: GCF_028369275.1. NCBI lineage: Bacteria > Pseudomonadati > Pseudomonadota > Betaproteobacteria > Burkholderiales > Sphaerotilaceae > Roseateles > Mitsuaria sp. RG. The sequence continues at coordinate 18,984 of NZ_JAQMYQ010000070.1, read as the reverse complement.
TACTCCACCTCTACCAACACCCCATCACGGCCAAGCCGATAACGCTGCAGGTCCCGGGCCAGGGTCAGGTGCCCGTTGTAGTGCGCCTGCGCCTCTTCGCGTACCTCCTCGATGGAGCCACCACGCCCGCCGCCCGACTGGTAGCGGGCACTGAAGTGCGTCAGCACCAAATTCTTCACCCCCGCCGTTTCGGCGAAGCGCGCCACTGCGGCGGCGGTGCTGTGGCCGAAGGTCGCCTGGGCACGCTCGACCACCGGCTGGGTGAAGGTCGCCTCATGGACCAGCACATCCACGTTCGCCGCCAGCGTGCTCAACAGCTCCGGGCGGTCGTTGTCGCCACAGACGATGATCCGCTGCGCCGGGCGCGTCGGTTGCAGGTAGGCCTCCGGGTCGAGCTGGCGTCCCTCGTGCTCGACAGTCCTGCCACGGGCCAGTTGCCCCCACAACGGCCCGGCGGGGATGCCGTCGGCCTGCAGGCGCTGGGTGTCCAGCCGTGGCTCTGGGTCACGCTCCTCGAATACGAAACCGTAGGACGGCACCCGATGCGACAGCTCGACCACGCCGATCTGCACATTGCCATGTTCCAGCCCGGTGAAGGTCTCGACCGGCTGCATCTGCAGCTCGAAGGGCAGGTAGGTGTCGCTGACCGCCAGGCTCTGGCGCACCCAGGCCTGAAGCTCGGCCGGCAGCACCAGCTGTAAGGGTTCCTTGCGCCCCGACATGCCGGCACTGGCCAGCAGCCCCGGCAAGCCGAAGCAGTGGTCGCCGTGCACATGGGTGATGAGGATGGCGCGCAGGTCGCGCACCGACAGCGGGCTGTGCAGCAACTGGTGTTGGGTACCTTCGCCGCAATCGACCAGGTACCAGCCGGTGCCTGAGGATTCGATGACTGCGGTCGCACTGACGTTGCGGGCCTTGGTGGGCACACCGGAAGAGGTGCCCAGAAACTGCAGGTCCATTGCCTGACTCCTTGATTCGATGTTGTTGCGACCCCGCAGGACGGGGCGCGCGGAGGCTAGCATGGCACTGTCGCAGGGGCCAGTGTGCTCCCAACATCGAGCTTACGCGCTACCAGGCCGGACTAGTAGACACCGCCGTGGGCGCTGGCAGCGGCCCCGTCCTTGAACTTGCCCGCCAACGTCTGCAAGCCGCGCATCAGCACCGTGGTGTCGACCCCGACCGCGACGAACGCCGCGCCCAGTTCGATGTAACGGCGCGCCAGCGCCTCGTCGGCGCTGAGGATCCCCGCCGCCTTGCCGGCACGGCCGATGCGCACGATGGCGTCGTCGATGGCCGCCTGCACTTCGGGATGCCCCGGGTTGCCCCGGTGGCCCATGGCGGCGCTGAGGTCGGCGGGGCCGATGAACACGCCATCGACGCCTTCGACGGCGCAGATCGCGTCGAGGTTGGCCAGGCCTTCGCGGTTCTCCACCTGCACCAGCAGGCACATCTGTTCGTCGGCCTGGTCCAGGTAGTCGGGCAGGCTGTTCCAGCGCGACGCTCGTGCCAGAGCGCTGCCGACGCCGCGCACGCCGTGGGGCGGGTAGTGCATCGCCCGTACCAGCTGGCGTGCCTGCTCGGCGCTTTCGACCATGGGCACCAGCAGGGTCTGCGCGCCGATATCCAGCAATTGCTTGATCAGCGCGGTGTCGCCGATCACCGGGCGCACGATGGGTTGGGCCGGGTAGGGCGCCACCGCCTGCAACTGGCCGAGCAGGCTGCGCAGGTCGTTGGGCGCGTGCTCGCCGTCGAGCAGCAGCCAGTCGAAGCCGGCATTGGCCGCCAGCTCCGCGCAGTACGGGTCGGCCAGGCCGAGCCACAGGCCGATCTGCGCCTGGCCTGCGCGCAGGCGTTGTTTGAAGGTGTTGATGGGCATGTCCATGGGCGGTCCTCGTTGAGCGTGTGGGGTCGCAGGTACACTGTGGGAGCGGGTTCACCCGCGAATGCGATGGTGATGCTGATGATGCTTTCGCGGGTGAACCCGCTCCCACGGGAATCTCTGCTGTCTGGGCAGGCGTCAGACGAATCGGCAGGCGATCGAACCGAGTTGATCGTAGTCGACGTGGAAGGTGTCGCCAGGACGGGCGGCCACCGGGCGGGTGAAGGAGCCGCCAAGAATGATCTGGCCGGCTTCGAGGCCCACGTCGTATGGCGCCAGCTTGTTGGCCAGCCAGGCCACGCCCTTGGCCGGGTGGTTGAGCACCGCCGCCGACACGCCGGACTCCTCGATCACGCCGTTGCGGTACAGCACCGCCGGCACCTTGCGCAGGTCGACGTCGCCCGGGCGCACGGCGCGACCGCCCATGACCACGCCGGCGTTGGCAGCGTTGTCGGAGATGGTGTCGAACACCTTGCGGGTGGCACCGCTGAGCGGGTCGACCTGCTGGATGCGCGCATCGATGATCTCCAGGGCCGGAATCACCCACTCGGTGGCGTCGAGCACGTCGAACAGGGTCACGTTCGGCCCCTTGAGCGGCTTGCCGAGGATGAACGCCAGCTCCACCTCGACCCGGGGCACGATAAAGCGCTCGAAGGGAATGTCGCTGCCTTCGTCGAACAGCATGTCGTCGAGCAGCGCGCCATAGTCCGGCTCGGTAATGTTCGAGGAGACCTGCATGGCCCGGGAAGTCAGGCCGATCTTGTGGCCGACCAGCTTGCGGCCGTCCTTGATCTTCTGCGCCACCCAGGCACGCTGGATGGCGTAGGCGTCCTCGATGCTGATCGAGGGGTGTTCCAGGGAGAACTGGCCGACCTGTTCGCGGGTGCGTTCGGCCTGGTCGAGGCGGGCGGCGGCTTGCTGGATGATGCGGGCGTCGAGCATGGAGACCTCAGGGCTGACGGGTGAACAGGGGATGCAGGCTGCTGTGCTTGGCGTCGTACACCTGCGCCTGGCTTTCATCGATCTGCAGGGTCAGCCCGACCGGGCGACGTTCCAGCAGCGCGTCCAACTGCCGACGCAGCACCGCCAGCAGCCCATCGCCGACCTGCTGGTGCACTGTGGCGCTGCGACCGCTGCCCATGCGCAGGTTGGCGTAGACGAAGCTGTAGTCGCCACGACCATCGGCGATCGCCGCGTGGGCGGCCGGGTAGGCCAGCACGCGGGTGCCGCCGGTGGGGAACACCTGGCGATCATGTTCGTCGCGCTGGGCGAGCATGCAGTCGGCCAGGGCGCGGCACAGGCCGGGCATATCGGCGTCGGCTTCGATGTCCGGGCTGTAGAGCAGGACCAGATGAGGCATGACGGTACTCCTTACAGGCGGCTGGTGGCGGTGACGCCGGCCGGGTTCGAGGCCTGGGCGGCGGGGATCGCGCTGCCGTCCTGCGGGGTGACCGGGAAGATCGCGTTGATCTGGCCGGTGCCGGAGGAGCCGAAGTACGGCGTCACCACCTCGGCCTTGGCGTCGTACTGGGACCAGCCCAGGGCGCCGAGCAGCATGGCGGTGTCGTGCATGAAGCCTTCGCCGTGGCCCTTGACTGCGTACTCGGGCAGCATCGCGCAGAAGTCGGCCCAGTCGCCGTCCTGCCACATGCGCACCACGCGGTGGTCGAGGGTCTCCAGGAACGGGCTCCAGACCTTGGTGGCAAAGTCCGGGGCCTGGCCGTTCTGGGCGAAGCGGTGCGACAGCGAGCCACTGGCGAGGAAGGCCACGGTGCCGTCGTAGTGGTCCTCGACCGCCTTGCGCATGGCCCAGCCCAGGCGCGCGCTGTCATTGAGATAGTGCGAGGTGCACAGGGCCGAGACCGAGATCACCTTGAAGTGGCGGTCGGCGTTCATGTAGCGCATCGGCACCAGGGTGCCGTACTCCGGGGCCAGGGTGGTGGCGTCGTGGGCCATGGTCTCCACGCCCAGGCGGTTGCATTCCTCGGCAAGGATCCGCCCCAGCTCGGGGTTGCCGGGGAAGCCGTAGTCCATGTTGGCGATGAAGTGGGGCAGTTCGTTGCTGGTGTACAGGCCTTCGAAATGCGCGGCGCAGTTGATGTGGTAGTTGGCGTTGACCAGCCAGTGGGTGTCGAACACGACGATGGTGTCCACGCCCAGTTCACGGCAGCGCCGGCCGATCTCGTGGTGGCCGTCGATGGCCGCCTGGCGAAAGCCCTGGCGCGGGCCGGGCAGTTCGGACAGGTACATCGAGGGAACATGGGTGATCTTGGCGGCGAGAGCGAGTTTGCCCATGGTATGTCTCCTGTTGAAGGTTGTTGTTCTTGGTGTCCATGGCGAGGGCTGCGCCCTCGATTCGCGGGTAAACCCGCTCCCACAGGTTCAGCGCTGTTCCTGTGGGAGCGGGTTTACCCGCGAAGGGCTGCAAGGCAGCCCCGGCGATTGGAAGCGTTACACTCCCCAGCGCGGAATGTGATGGCTACCCATGGATATACACACGTTCTTGATCTCGGCGAAGACCTCGAAGCTGTATTGCCCACCTTCGCGCCCGGTACCCGAGCCTTTCACCCCACCGAACGGCTGGCGCAGGTCGCGCACGTTCTGGCTGTTGATGAACACCATGCCCGCTTCGATGCCACGGGCCAGGCGGTGGGCCTTGCCGATGTCCTGGGTCCAGATGTACGAAGCCAGGCCGTATTCGGTGTCGTTGGCCAGTTGCAGCGCCTCGGCCTCGTCCTTGAACGGGATCAGGCAGACCACCGGGCCGAAGATCTCTTCCTGGGCGATGCGCATCGAGTTGTTCACGTCGGCGAACACCGTCGGCTGGATGAACTGCCCCTTGGCCAGGTGCGCCGGCAGCCCGGCCGGACGCTCCAGGCCGCCGGCCACCAAGCGTGCGCCTTCCTCGAGGCCGATGCGGATGTAGCCGGTGACCTTGTCGTAGTGCTGCTGGGTGATCATCGAGCCGACCTGGGTCTGCGGATCGGTCGGGTCGCCGACGATCAGGCGCCTGGCGCGGGCGGCGAACTCGGCGACGAACTGCGGGTATACGCTCTCCTGGATGAAGATCCGGCTGCCGGCGGTGCAGCGCTCGCCGTTGAGCGAGAAAATGGTGAACAGCGCGGCGTCCAGGGCACGGTCCAGGTCGGCGTCTTCGAAGATCAGCACCGGCGACTTGCCGCCCAGCTCCATCGAGTACTTCTTCAGGCCCGCCGTCTGCATGATCTTGCGGCCGGTGGCGGTGCCGCCGGTGAAGGAGATGGCGCGCACGTCCGGGTGGCGCACCAGGGCATCGCCGGCGGTGGCGCCGTAGCCCTGGATCACATTGAGTACGCCATTGGGGATGCCAGCCTCGACCGCCAGGCGGCCCAGCTCGTTGGCGGTCAGCGGCGACAGTTCGCTCATCTTCAGCACCGCGGTGTTGCCCAGGGCCAGGCATGGCGCGGTCTTCCAGGTGGCGGTCATGAACGGCACGTTCCAGGGCGACACCAGCCCGCACACGCCCACCGGCTGGTAGAGGGTGTAGTTGAGCATCTGGTCGTCCACCGGGTAGGTGTGGCCGTCCATGCGCGTGCACACCTCGGCGAAGAAGTCGAAGTTGTGCGAGGCGCGGGGAATCAGCACGTTGCGCGTCTGGTGGATCGGCAGGCCGGTGTCCAGGGTCTCCAGTTCGGCCAGCTGCGGCACGTTCTGCTCGATCAGCTCACCCAGGCGGCGCATCAGCCGGGCGCGCTCCTTGGCCGGCGTGTTGGCCCATTTGGGGAAGGCTTGCTTGGCCGCGGCCACGGCCTGGGCGACTTCCTCGGCGCCGCCGCTGGCGACTTCGCCGATGGCTTCGCCGGTGGCCGGGTTGTAGTTGATGAAGGTGTCGCGGCTCTCGACTTCGCGGCCGTTGATCCAGTGCTTGATCATGCTGTTGCCTCGTGTTTTTTGCGGGCGAAGAACTCGGCTTCGCTGACGATTCGGTTGACCAGGCGACCAACGCCTTCTACTTCCACCACCACCTCGTCGCCCGGTACCACGTCGGCCAGGCCTTCCGGGGTGCCGGTGGCGATCATGTCGCCGGGCTGCAGGGTCATGAAGCTGGAGAAGTATTCGATCAGGTAGGGGATGTCGAAGATCATGTCGGCGGTGCTGCCTTGCTGTTTCAGCTCGCCGTTGATCCAGGTGCGCAGCGTCAGCTTCGACGGATCCGGCACGTCGGCGACGTCGACGATCCACGGGCCCACCGGGGTGGTGGCGTCACGGTTTTTCACCCGCAGGTTGGGGCGGTAGTAGTTCTCCAGGTAGTCGCGGATGGCGTAGTCGTTGCACACCGTGTAGCCGGCCAGGTAGTCGAGGGCGTCCTCGCGCCTGACGTTGCGCGCCGGCTTGCCGATCACCGCCACCAGTTCGCACTCGTAGTGCATGTACTTGACGTTGTCCGGGCGCCAGGTGACCTGGTCGTGCCCGGTGTAGGTGCCCGGCGACTTGATGAACGCCAGCGGTTCGGTGGGCGGGGTGAAGGCCAGCTCGGCGGCGTGGTCGGCGTAGTTCAGGCCCAGGGCGAACATGTTGCCGGTGGCCGGTGGCAGCCAGGTGACCTGGTCGGCATGGACCAGGCGGCCATCGGCCAGGCGCAGTTGCTGGTCGTCCTCGACGGTGACCTGATGGACCTGGCCGTCGAACTGGATACGGGCGTGCTTCATGGGGCGAGTCCTTGTTCGGCGACGATGGGGTTGGTCAGCTGGCCAAGGCCGTCGATCTCGACCGTCACCCGGTCGCCGGGCAGCACATCGACGCGGCCTTCGGGGGTGCCGGTGATCAGCACGTCGCCGGCATGCAGGGTCATGAACTCGCTGATCTCGGCGATCAGCCGGGCCACGCCGCGCACGCAGTTGGCGGTGTTGTTGTGCTGGCGCAGCTCGCCGTTGACCCACAGGCGGATGCCCAGCGCGTCGTGGTTGCCGACCTGCGCGGCCGGCACCAGCTGCGGGCCGATGGCGCAGAAGCCGTCGCGGCACTTGGCCTTGACCGCCGGGCGGTAGTAGCTGTCCTCGGGCAGGCTGAACTCGTTGACGATGGTGTAGCCGGCCACATGCGCGAGGGCGTCGTCGACGCTGACGCGGCTGGCGTCCTTCCCGATCACCACGCCCAACGCGGGGCCGGGTTGCAGGCGCTCGACTGCCGATGGGTAGGTCACCGGTCGGGCATGCTCGTTGCGGGTGTTCGGGGTCTTGATGAACAGCACCGGTTTGACCGGCGGCTGCAGGTACGGCGCTTCATGGAAGGATGCCAGATGCTGCTGCAGCAGGCCCTGGTAGTTCAGGGCGACGCCGAACAAGCTGCCGTTGGCGACCTCGTGCAAGGCACGGCTCATGCTTTTCTCCTGCGGTGATTGAGGCGACCAGGGGCGCCTCGTGGTGTTTTTGTTAATGTGTTAACGTTATATTTAATATGTTAACGATCGTCAAGGCGTCTACCGCTGGCCGGTGGTGCTACGATGGTTTCCCCGGCGCGTTTCACCGCTGCGAGAACAACAATGAAAGAACGACAGCCGATTCCCAACATCAACATCGGTCAGGTGTACGACCAGCGCTATAGCGACAGCGAGGTGCACTACGACCGCCTGGGCAACCTGGCCGGATTCTTCGGCCGCAACATGCCGGTGCACCGCCACGACCGCTTCTTCCAGGTGCACTACGTGAAGACCGGCAGCGTGCGGGTGTACCTGGACGAGCAGCGCTACCACGAGTCCGGGCCGATGTTCTTCCTCACCCCGCCGACCATTCCCCATGCCTTCGTCACCGAGGCCGACGCCGACGGCCATGTGCTGACCGTGCGCCAGCAACTGGTCTGGCAACTGCTGCAGGCCGAGCCTGGGCTGGCGCTGGGGCCGCGGCTGCAACCGGCGTGCGTTGCCCTGGGTCACCTGCAGGGGGCGGCGGCCGGCGAGGTGCGGCGCCTGGAGCAACTGTTCGACCTGCTTGGCGACGAAATCGGCCATGGCCAGGCCGGGCAGGGCACCGCCGTGCAGGACCTGGCGCGCCTGGTGATGATCAGCCTGCTGCGCCTGGGCGCCAATTCGCTGGAGGCCACACCTGCGCGGCACGAGGACCTGCAGCTGTTTCATCGATTCAATGAGCTGATCGAGCGCCACTACCTCGACCACTGGACGCTGCCGGCCTACGCGGCGGCGCTGGGCGTCACCGAGGCGCGGCTGAACGATGTGTGCCGGCGCATGGCCGACCTGCCGTCCAAGCGCCTGGTGTTCGAACGGCTGATGCAGGAGGCGCGCCGATTGCTGCTGTACACCGGCGGTTCGGCCAACGAGATCTGCTATCGGCTGGGGTTCAAGGATCCGGCGTATTTCAGCCGCTTCTTCCAGCGCCATGCGCAGATGACGCCGGGGGAGTATCGCCAGCGCCAGGCGGGATTGCGTTGACATGGGGCGATCAGCTCCGGGCTACAGGCTTCAACTGATCGTGCAACGAAGGCGGCGCCTGGAAAATAGGCGTTTGCCGGGAGCGCTGGTACTTTTCACAGGGGCTGGACAGCACGGGTGAAAATGGTTTTCACTTTATTAATATCTTAATAAAACCAGCCGTTTATCCTGATGACCACTCCTAGACCTTCCCTGACGTTGACCCTGTTGCAGGCCCGCGAAGCGACCATGGCGTTCTTCCGCCCGGCCCTCAATGCCCATGACCTGACCGAGCAGCAGTGGCGGGTGATCCGCATCCTGCGCCAGCAGGGCGAGCTGGAAAGCCACCAGCTGGCGGACCTGGCCTGCATCCTCAAACCGAGCATGAGCGGCGTGCTCAAGCGCCTGGAGCGCGACGGCCTGGTGGGCCGGCGCAAGTCGCCGGAGGACCAGCGGCGGATCTTCATCAGCCTGACCGTGCGCGGGCAGCAGGCGTTCCTGGCCATGAGCGAGGAGATGGAGCGCAATTACCAGGAGATCCAGCGCCAGTTCGGCGAGGACAAGCTGGAGCAGTTGATGGGGTTGTTGAACGAGTTGAAGAAGGTCAGGCCCTGATGCCGTGCGCAATCCCTGTAGGAGCGGCCTTGTGCCGCGAAAGGGCTGCGTAGCAGCCCCGTCGATTGATGCGTCAACGCTGAAATCCTGGGGCCGCTACGCGCCCCTTTCGCGGCGCAAGGCCGCTCCTACAGGGGTTGCGCACAGATACAGCGAATCATCGAGAATCTTCAGCAACGAAGCCGCCCGCCGCGCATACACCGCCGGGTTCGCATACAGCAGCTCCACATGCAGGCTGTCGATGATCCCCAGGTACGCATCGCCATACAGCTCCAGCTTGTTGCCATCGCTGCGAGCCCAGGCGTGGCGCTCGCGCAGCGCTTGGCAGAAGCCCAGGCGGATCTGCTCCAGGTAGGCCTCGAAGCCGCCGGTGACGATCGCACGGATCGGCGCCGGCGGCAGGAACGCCGTGCGCAGCACGAAGCGCAGGTTGGCCGAGGCGGCGTAGCGCTCGGCCAGGTGCAGCGGGTGCCAGTGCCCCGGCGCCTCGCGGCCCGCCGCCTCATGGCCGAACCCTGCCTCGACGTAGGCGGTCTCGTCCGCCAGCGCCCGTTCGAAGGCGCGCACGAACAACGCGTCCTTGTTGGCGAAGTGGGCATACAGCGACGCCTTGCGCATGCCCGCCAGGGCGGCGATCTCGTTCAGCGACGAGCCGTCGTAGCCATGTTCGGCAAAGTGCTCGACAGCATGGTCGCAGATGCGCGCGGCGGAAGGGGTCAGGGCTTTCAAGGCGGTCACTCCGGATTGGCGCTGGGGTAGGGCGAGGCGCTGATTGTCTTTGCCACGGCGGCGCGGGTCAAACCGACGATGACCAGGGCAGCGGCCGCCAGCAGCCAGGCCCAGGCCAGCGGCCCCAGCGTTGCCAGGTGCCCGGCCAACGGTGTGGCACTGGACGAGATCACCAGTTGCAGGGCGCCGAGCAACGCTGCGGTGGAGCCGACGTCACGTTGTTGCGACGACATCGCCAGGGCCATCAAGGTGGCCTCGCAAATGCCTAAGCCGAACAGCGCCAGTACCACGCCCGCCAGCAGCAGCACCAGGTCCGCGTCGCTCAGCCCGGCAAGTACCGTCAGCAGCGCGCCGCCGCCCATGCACAGCGCGCCCCACCAGGCCACGCGAGCCACGCCGTGGCGCGTCACCCAGTAGCCGGAAAGCGCCGCGCCGAGCAGGATGGCCACGCCACAGCCCCCGAACAGCAGGCCGAAGTGGGCGCTGGAGAGACCGAAATGCTGCTGGTACACGTAGGCGGAACCGGCGATGTAGGCGAACAGGAAGAAGAACACCGCCGACAACGCCAGGGCAGGGCGCAGGAACGCGCCGTCGGCGGCGATGCGCGCATAGGTGCGCCATACGCTGGTCGGCGCCAGGCGTACCCGCTGCGCCACAGGCAGGGTCTCGTCGAGTGTCAGCATCGAGTTGAGCAGGGTCAGCAGGCCCAGACCGGCCAGCACCAGCATGATCGCCCGCCAGCCGTAGGCCGCGTCGATCACCCCGCCCAGCGCCGGGGCGAGGATCGGCGCCAGGCCTTCGATGGTCATCAGCAGGGCGAAGATCTGCGCCGCCCGCGCGCCGTCGGCGCTGTCGCGCACCATGCTCATGATCACCACCAGCGTCAGCGCGCTGGCCAGGCCCTGGACCAGGCGTGCCAGCAGCAATGTGTCCAGCGATGGCGCGGCGGCGGCGCCGAGGGAGGCCAGGCAGAACACCATCAGGCCCGCGAGCAATGGACGACGACGACCCAGGGCATCCACCACGGGGCCGAACAGCAGCTGGCCGGCGCCCATCGCCAGCAGGAACACGGTCAGGGTCAGCTGCACCTGGGTATAGCCGGTGGCGAAGTCGCGGGCCATTTCCGGCAGGCTGGCCAGGTACATGTCGATGGCCGAAGGGCCGAGGGCGCCGATCAGGGCGAGGGAGGCGGCGAAGCGCAGGTTGGAAGCAGGCATGACTGGAAAATCCGTTGGCAAAAAAAAACCTACCGACCGGTAGGTTGTGCAAATTATGCCAGAGTGCGTGAAGGGGTCAACCATGGCAGCGTCCGCTTGCGTCCCAGATACAGGGCATCGGCATGTTTAGCGCCACCGGTCCGATCACCCCGGAATAATCCGAATCCCTCCTTATCGCCGTACTCCCAACCATGTACGGCATGCAGCCGTGCATCCCCCAGCCACATGAGGTTTTGCAACCATGGCCAATAAAGACAGCAACATGACCGGTCGCCAGGACAGCAACAAGACCGGCAGCCAGGGTGGATCGAAGAACCCGGGCAATTTCGCCAACGACCGCGAAAAAGCATCCGAAGCCGGTCGCAAGGGCGGCCAGAGCAGTGGCGACAACCGCCAGACCGAGTCCGGCCGCAAGGGTGGCCGCTCGTAAGTGAAGGGCACGCGGTGCCGGGTTCGCCTGGTACCGCGCATATCCCGACTTGGATCGGCCGAAAACATCGAGTAAACCTTTGACATGCTGTGCAGTCATTCCTTGTATGAGCCCCTACATGCGGGCCAAGGAGGTGGCTGATGAAACTCGTCTGCCTGTTGCGTGGCTGCCAATGGCGCAGCCTGCTGGTCCGGGAAATCGCCGGGCTTGACTGCCAGTGCTGCGAGCGCTGCGGCGCGTTGCGCTACAGCCAGCCCGGCCAACCGTTCGACGCGTAGGAGCCGACCATGCCCCGGGCAATCTGGAAAGGTGCGATCAGCTTCGGCCTCGTGCATATACCCGTCGCCCTCAACACCGCCGTGCGTACCGAACGCGTCGACTTCGACTGGCTCGACAAACGCAGCATGGAGCCGGTGGGCTACAAGCGGGTGAACAAGGTGACCGGCAAGGAGATCGACAAGGCGCACATCGTCAAGGGTGTGGAGTACGAGAAGGGCCGCTATGTGGTGATCAGCGAGGAGGAGATTCGCAAGGCCCGGCCCGAGGCGACTCAGACCATCGAGATCTTTTCCTTCATCGATGCCGGGGAGATCCCGCTGCAACAGTTCGACACGCCTTACTACCTGAGCCCTGACCGCCGCGGCGGCAAGGTCTACGCCTTGCTGCGCGAGACCTTGCACAGCACCGGCAAGGTCGCCCTGGCCACCGTGGTGCTGCACACCCGCCAGCACCTGGCGCTACTGCGCCCCCTGGAGGACGCGCTGGTGATGATCACCCTGCGCTGGCCCGAGGAGGTGCGCGGCCTGGAGTCGCTGGAACTGGACAAGAGTGTGACCAACAGCAAGCTGGACAAGCGCGAACTGGACATGGCCAGGAAGCTGGTGCAAGACATGAGCGGGCCATGGACGCCCGACGAGTACCATGATGCCTTTCGCCAGACCATCCTCGACCTGGTGGAAGAGAAGGCCAGCAAGGGCAAGATCGAGACCGTGGACAAAAGCGAGGGCGCGCCGGCGGAGAAGGGCGCGGACATCATCGACCTTACCGAGCTGCTCAAGCGCAGCCTGGGTGGCAAGGCCAGGGCGAAGAAACCGGCGACCAAGCGACCGCGCAAAGCGTCATAGCGGTTGCGCAGAGGTTACGGCAGTTGCCCTTCCAGTCCATTCAGGTAGTCCCCGAAGCCCTGGCGAGCGCGGCTGTCCCGGCGACTGCTGGTGGCCACGCTGTGCGCCGCCGTCCAGACGATCTGCGCGCCACTGGCCTCGAGGGCCAGCACCAGTTGCACATCTTCGTGGGCCGGCAACGGCTGGAATCCGCCGACGCGCTCATAGGCCTTGGTGCAGACGCCCAGGTTGGCGCCGTGAATATGCCGATGCCCGTCCCGGGCCTGGTAACGGCTAAGGTACAACTGGCGCAGGGCGGCGCCGTGCCAGGGCTGCCAGCGCTCGATGTGCACCGTGCCGCAGACCGCGTCGGCATGCCATTGCAGTTGCGACACCAGCCAGTGCCCAGGCACGCGGCTGTCGGCATCGGTAAAAGCCAGCCACTGGGCGCCGCGATCGATCATCCAGGCCGCGCCCAGGCGCCGGGCGAAGCCGACGTTGCCGGCCTGCAGTTCCAGGGTGTGCACGCCATGACGACGAGCGATGCGCGCGCTGGCGTCGACGCAGCGATCGAGCACCACCAGCACCTCGACCACCAGGCCCGCCGCCTCGGCCCGCGCCACCGCCAGCTTGACGGCGGCCAGGCAGTGCCCGAGGCGGCGGGCCTCGTTGTGGGCCGGAATGATGACGGCGATCATGGGCAGGTCTCGTCCAGGTCCACGACGCTGGGCTGGCACGACCAGTACTCGAGCAGGAAATCCGCCTCCTCGTGGCGCAGCAACGGGTACAGCGGCAGGTGTCGGGCCAGCAGGGCATGGACCTCACGGCCATCCTGCGGGCAACCGGCGATGGGATGGCGCCAATGGCAGGCCAGCAGGCCGCCGTCATGGCTCAGGCTGGCCACCGATTGCTCGATCACCTGCAGCCACTCGGTGGGGTCCAGGTAGTAGCCGATCTCGCTGAGCACGATCAGGTCGAACTGCCCGCCCGGCCAATCGCCCGGCAGGTGTCCCTGTTCGACGCGGGCATGGCTCACGCTTGCCAGCCGCTGGCGGGCCAGGGCCACGGCGGTGGCGTCGATGTCCTGGCACAGCAGGTCGGCGCAGCGCCCGGCCAGCAGGACGCTCAATTCGCCGTTGGCGCAGGCCGGCTCGAACACGCGCGCGTAGCACTGGCGCGGCAGGCTGGCCAGGGCCAGGTCGCGCTTGCGTCGTTCGTACCAGCGGGTGCGAAAGGCCCACGGGTCATCGTTGCCGGCATACAGGTCGGCGAAGTACTGCGCGTCGAGGCTCATGGCGACTCCATTGACAGGAAGACCAGTTCGAAGGGTTGCAGCAGGCAGGCCTGCAGCTGTTCGGGCAGTACCGGCGGACGATCGCCATCGGGCTGCAACTGGCTGGCATGGGCGGCCAGGGCCTCGCGCTTGCGCGCCAGGCGCGTTTCGTCGAGCTGGAGGCGATATGCCTGGGGCCAAGGCAGGCGCGGATCGTCGGGAACGGCCCAGTGCCAGGCCCACACGGGTACTTCGGCCAACTGCGCGCGGCGCGACTGGGCCGCTCGGGCGCAGGCGCGGCCGGCGGCTTCATGATCGCAGTGCCCATCGCCACGCCAGGTGGTCAGCAGCAGGTCGTCGGGTTGGAGCAACTGTTCCAGGTGCGTGACCAGGAAAGCCTCGTCGCGTGGCAGGGCGCCGTCCTTGAGATTGAGTCGTCGCCAATCGACGCGGTTGAGGTCCAGCTCCAGCTTGTGCAGGGCATGGCGGCTCTCAAGGGGGCGCTGATGGCGCAGGCGGTGCTCGGTCCACTGGCTGGAATGCGGATGGCTGGCCTCGCCGTTGGTGGCGGAAATCAGCACCAGGTCCTGTTCCCGGCCGTGGAAGCTGGCCAACAGGCCGCCGGCCATGAGGATTTCGTCGTCCGGGTGCGGCGCCAGCAGCACTAGCCGTCTGCCGGGCGGGCACAGTCGGTCGGGTGTCAGCCAGGTGGCCCGGGCCAGGTGCGCGGATTGCTGCCAGGCGCTCCATGGCGTGCCGTCAGCGGTCTGAATCAGATTCTGGCTCATAGTTGCCATGCTCCTGCAGGCATGTCGGTCAGTTGCCGCCCCAGCTCGGCCAGGTCGCGTTCTGCGTGACTTTGCCGCAGGTATACCGGCAGGTCGGCGCTGAGCCGGGCAAAATGGCTGCTGCAACAGAACGGTGTGGCGCCCAGCGCCCGGCCGACATGCTGGATGACCAACTCGACCGCCTGCTCGACCTGGGCGCGGGTGCGGCGCACCTCGAAACTGGCATCGTCGTGAGGGTGCCGGTCGATCCAGGCGGCGCATTCGCGCAGGGCGGCACGGGCCCCGAACAAGGCGGCATCGACCGCGCCCAGGTGGGCATCGGCGTGCGGGTCGGGCCGGGGTTTGCGGCAGTGTTCGCGCAGGTAGTCCGCCAAGGCTTCGGCGGCGCCGTACCAGCACGCGGCGATGCCCGCGCCGCCGTGCCAGAAGCCCGGACGGGACAGGTACTGGCCGGGCTTGCCGATGGCCAACCCCGGCGAGTCGTCCAACGCGATGGCGACACTGGTGGTGGCGGCCATGCCGACGGCCTGCCAGTGGTCGGCCTGGATGCGCTGGCTGGGATGGCGCAGCTCGATGGCCACCAGTTGAGGCTGGTCGTCTTGCCAGGCGGTCAGCAGCGCACGGTCGATCTGTAACGCCCCCGAACACCAGGCCTTGCGGCCTTGCAGGCGAACCTGCTCGCCGTTCCGTTCGACGATGAGGGTGCGGGCATCCGGCGGTTCGGCAGCCCACACGCCCCAGGTCCCTTCACCGGCATGATGAGCGGCGCCGCACTCGGCAAGGATCGCCAAGGCGTCGGTATGGCCTTCGTAGAGTTTGGCCAGGCTGAGATCGCAAGCGGCGACCCGCGCCAGGGCCCGCCAGCGCTCCAGGGTCTGCCCCTGGCCCGGCAAGGGGAGCAGGTCGAGGTGTTCGCGCTGCAGAGCTTGCAGCAGTTCCGGCAGCAAGGGTTCGAGTTCTAGGGGCTGCGAACGAGCAGCGAGCCGGTGTAGCAGCTGATCAAAGTGGGTCGATTCCATCAGGCAATCCCCAGTTGCTTGCGCATGCGCACGGTGATCGACTGACGGGTCCTGGCCATGTCGGCCCACGGATCGTCCACCTCGGCAAGCCGGGCCTGCAGGTTGCCGATGTTCCATTGGTTGGCGCCTTTAAGCTGAGTCAGTTCCTCGCGCCAGATCGGCACCGACACTGGCAATCCCTCGCGGGCGCGCAGCGAGTAGGCGGCCACGGTGGTGGCGCCCTTGCCGTTGCGCAGGTAGTCGATGAAGATCCGCCCGACCCGGTTCTTTGGCCCGGACACGGCGCTGAGGCGATCGGGGAACAGGCCGGCCATGTGCTCGACCAAGGCGTGGCTGAAGTCCTTCACCTCGTCCCAACCGGCGCGCCGGGTCAACGGCACGACGAGGTGCATGCCCTTGCCGCCGCTGGTCTTGAGGAACACCTTCAGGCCCAGCTCATCGAGCAGGGTGAGAGTCAGTTGGGTGGCCTCGAGCATGGCCTTCCAAGGCAGTGCGGGATCAGGGTCGAGGTCGAGTACGAAGCGGTCGGGCTTGTCGAAGTCCTTGGTGGTGGCATTCCAGGTGTGCAGTTCGAGGGTGTTCATCTGCACCGCGCCCAGCAGGCTGTCGGCGCGGTTGAGCACCATGGCCGCCTGGCCGGCCTGGGCCTTGCTGTAGCTGAGCACTTGGGGGATGTGCAGCTGGCCGGCGTTCTTCTGGAAGAACAGCTCGCCGCCCAGGCCATCCGGTGCCCGGACCAGGGCCACGGGCCGATCCTTGAGCTGCGGCAGCAGCCAGTCGGCGACCTGGGCGTAGTACTGTGCGACCTGGCGCTTGGTGGCCCCGGTGGTTGCGTCGACCACGCGGTCGGGGTGGGTCAGGCGCAGGGTGCCCAGGCCCTCGGGTTGTGCTGCGTGCTTGGCGGGCATCGCTCGCTCCAGGTCGATGGCGGTGGCGGGTTTGTCGTCGCGCAGACCGTGGAACACCGAATGGCGGACGATGCCTTCGCGGGTCATCTGGGCGTAGGCGACTTCCGCCAGCAGTTGCGGTTTGAGCCAGTGCACGCCGCGGGCTTCGGCTCCGGTGGGAGGGCTGGCCAAGGGCGGCTTGGCGGTCTGCAGCGGTTTCAGTCGGGTGAGGATGCTGTCCAGGGTGGCGGCGCTGAAGCCGGTGCCGACCTTGCCGGCGTAGCGCAGCTGGCCGCTGTCATGGTCGTGCAGGGCCAGCAGCAGGGCGCCAAAGCCGTGGCGGCTGCCCTTGGGGTCGGTATAGCCGACGATCACGAATTCCTGGCGCTGCTTGCACTTGAGCTTGATCCAGTCGCTGCTGCGCCGGCCGACGTAGGGGCTGTCGGCACGCTTGCCGATCAGCCCCTCGAGTTCCAGCCGACAGGCGCTGTCGAGCAGCGAGTCAACCGGCTCGTTGAAATCGGTGGAATACCTGAGCAGCGGCGAAGCGTTGTCTTCCAGCAGCTTGGCCAGGGTGGCGCGACGGGCCTGTAGCGGCAGTTCGCGCAGATCCTCGCCGCCCAGCCAGGGCAGGTCGAACAGGTAATAGGTGATGCGTTCGTCGTGCTCGGAGTCGAAGGCGTTCTGCAACGCCTGGAAATCGGCCACGCCGTTGTCGTCGACCACCACCATCTCGCCGTCCAGCCACGCCGTGTCGACCCCCAGTGCCTTGAGCGCCTTGACCTGACGAGGCATCTTCGCACTCCAGTCGTGGCCATTGCGGGTAAACAGGCGTACGTCGTCACCGTCGATGCGCGCCAGGATCCGGTAGCCATCGAACTTGACTTCGTAACGCCAGTCGCCGCTGGGAGGTGAGTCAAGCAACGTCGCCAGTTGTGGCTGGAGCAGCGCCGGCAGGGCTTTGCGACCGGCCTTGCGCTTGCGCGTGGAAGCGGTTGCCTTGGTCGGGCGCCGCGGTGGCAGGGTGCGGTCGCTCAGCACACTGTCCGGCAGGGCCTCGACGATGCGGTAGTCGGATTCGCTGCGCGCC
This sequence comes from Mitsuaria sp. RG, assembly GCF_028369275.1. Lineage (NCBI taxonomy): Bacteria > Pseudomonadati > Pseudomonadota > Betaproteobacteria > Burkholderiales > Sphaerotilaceae > Roseateles > Mitsuaria sp. RG. The sequence continues at coordinate 1,551 of NZ_JAQMYQ010000070.1, read as the reverse complement.
TGTCCGTCATGGGATTTGACCAGCATCCACTGCTCTTTCTTGCCGGCCAGGTGGGTGCGGAACAGGTTCCAGATTCCCGACAGCTTCTCGCCTTGCAGGCGAAAGCGCAGCTTGCCCTTGGCATAGGTTTCATGCGGATCGCCCTCGGGCTCCCAGACACCCCGGTCCCAGACGATCACCTCACCGGCGCCGTAATGGCCTTCGGGAATGTGTCCTTCGAAGTTGGCGTAGTCCAGTGGGTGATCTTCCACGTGCACCGCCAGGCGCCGGACCTTGGGGTCGAGCGAGGGCCCCTTGGGGATCGCCCAGCTCTTGAGGGTGCCGTCGAGTTCCAGGCGAAAGTCGTAATGCAGGTGGCTGGCATCGTGCTTCTGGATGCAGTACTGCAGCGCGTGGGCCGAGCGTGGCCTGGCGCGCTTGCCAGCCGGCTCGGGCGTGGCGTTGAAATCGCGCTTGCGCTGGTACTCCTGCAGGGGCTTGGCCATGGCGGGCTCCGGGACGGTTCGCGGGGTCTCAGGATTGGGAGGCGGCGGTGCGGCGCGGAGTTCAAAAAAAGCGCGGGGCGGTGCCTGTGAAGAAACTCTGAATCATTGCTTGGTGGGGGCAGTCGACCGTGTGAAGCCCACTGACGGAGAACGTTCATGCCTAGACCCGATGACCCAAGACCACAGGTTGATATAGACGACACCGAGGACCGCATGGGCAGCGTCCACGAGCTGGATTTCAGCGAGCGCCGCGATGAGCGCCAGGGGCGTGTCGGCGACGAGCGTCCGGCGCGCGAGATCGCCGAGGACTACCCGTCCCGGCGCGTCGCCGAAAGCGGCATGACCGGTGGCGAGACCCTGGGCGACAGCCTGCACGAGGACAATGTCACCCTCGACGATTTGAGCCCGGATACGCTGTTCGATGAAACCGGCGCTCGAGACCCGCATGAACCTGGCACAGGCAGCGGACCTGCCGACCAGACCCTGCGCCAGGTGGAGGCCCACGAGATCGGTGGTGGCATCGGCCTGGACGAGGCCGAACTGGCCCGCTCGGCGCCGTTGGATGGTGAGCCGTGGGTCGATGAGGTGGTGTCTGATGACGACAGGAGAGAGCCGTGATGAATGAGCAACGCTGTTCCTGCAACCACTGTTCCTGCACCGTGGATGCCAATGCCGTGGTCCAGGATGGCAAGGCCTATTGCTGCGAAGCCTGTGCGACGGGGCATCGCGATGGGGAGCCTTGTCGTATGGCCGATTGCAAATGTGGTGAGATGACCCGGCCGAAGGAGAGTAATGTCGATAACGCGCTGGATGAAACATTCCCGGCGAGTGATCCTATATCGCCATAAGGTTCTTTCACTCTCGACGGCCCTTTCGTTGAAATCTCCGGTGAAGAGCGAATTGCTACATCAATGTACGCACAGCAGCAGTAGTTATTTTGATCTTGATCTTGATCTTGATCTTGATCTTTGATCTTGCTTCTAAGTGCGCGATAGTTCAGGCGCCGCCAATTGCGACTTCAGGAGGCCGAGCGGAGTTCTTGCGGAGGGAGGTGACGGCCATGGAT